>CAXTDG010000334.1:0-5720 GCA_964242675.1 uncultured Chitinophagaceae bacterium | reverse complement strand
CGATAACAAACGACTTCTATTTTTCATTTTGGCTCTTACTTTTTAGTAATTAAAATATTCGGTTTAGGCGGATTTTTCATCCCGTCGCCCATAAAGAAATCAGTATGTGGTGGCTGGTTGTAAGCTACATTTTGCCAGGCAATACTGAGGCGATATTGTGGATTGTGCATCAGCGTATACAGCCTGCGTTGCGCAGGAATGGTGGTGCTAAAAATGCGAAGTTCCTGGTTGTCTTTTGTACGGGTAATTAACTCCTCCCGCCAGTCGCCAAAAATATCAGCGCTCAGGCAAGGATTGGCTTTAGTTCCATTGTTGGAAATGCAATCATAATTACGCCCATCGAATAAGAAATTATCAATACTATTCTGATAATCCCACTTGATAATATTTACACCATTCAGCACTTCGCTCAAATCATCGCCATCCCAAAAGATTCCCATATTACAAGGCGGTGTTTTCTCTTCTATTTTTTCTCCTTTGCAATTAAACATTCCTGTAATGCCTGCACCAGCTACCCAGCATTCTGCACCGGGATAACGGGGGTCAATATCAATAGCCAATCCACGGCCCGGGCCTTCGCCATCTTCGCCTGCTGCCACCGATGCTTTCTTCCAGATAATTTCACCTGTTTTGGAATCCCGGAAATTAGCACCTGCATCACCAAAATGTTCCTGAATACCAAATACTTCCAGGCCCGGACGAGATGGATCTAAATCGCTTACGTGCAAAGCATCTGCATGACCAATTCCTGTGCTGTATAAGCCTTTCCCATTATCATCAACGGTCATTTGTCCATACACAATTTCATCTTTGCCGTCACCATCTACATCGGTTACGGTAAGGTTGTGATTACCCTGACCAGCAAAGATTTTATTGCCTTCGTCATTGGTATCAAACACCCAACGTTTTACCAGCTTTTTACCATCCCAATCCCAGGCGGCTAAAATGGTACGGGTGTAGTAACCACGGCACATTACGAGGCTCGGATGAACACCATCTAAGTACGCAACACAAGCCAGGAAACGGTCGAAGCGATTACCATAACCATCACCCCACATTTTCTTTAATTCATCAGTTGTGGGATTTTGTTTATCAGGATAACGTGGAGCGATATAATTGGTAGTAAACAAAGCCTCACCAGTTAGTCCATTAAATACAGTTAAGTATTCGGGGCCATCCAAAATATAGCCTCTTTCATTGCGCCAATCTTTTGAGGAATCGCCGATTATTTTTCCTTTGCTATCCTTCGTGCCATCAGCAGTTTTCAAGGCCAGTTCTGACTTGCCATCACCATCTAGATCGTACACCATAAACTGGGTGTAGTGGGCTCCTTCCCGAATGTTTTTTCCTAGATTAATTTCCCATAAAAAGGTACCGTCCAGTTTGTAGGCCTGAAAGATGGGCGGATCAGTATAACCAGCATGTGAATTGTCGTGGCTTTTGCCTACCTGATGTAAAATAATTTCATATTGACCATCTCCATCCAAATCACCAACAGATGCATCGTTGGGTGCGTAACCTTGTGGTGTTTTTAAAGGAATGCTGAGATAGGGTTTTGCATTAAGTTTTAGGGTAAAGGAATGCTCTGAAGCAAAATAATTGCACTTGGTTTTTCCACTACAAACTGAATATGTATTTTCCTGAGAAAGATCGGCTGTGGTATCTTCAAAATTGGTTGGCCCGTTTACAGCTGTTTGATATAACAGCTTTGCTTTTCCGGCTGTAATCCGATACAATTCAAACGTTGCAAAGTCAACTTCTGTTCCCAGCAAACGCCAGCTTACAAATACTTTTCCATTGCCTTCGTTGATAGCATATACGCCACGATTGAGGTATTCCATATGGCGCTGGGCTTGGGCTATCACTGCTAATGATAGCAGCGCAATGGATAAGTAGATTTTTGTTTTCATAATGGCTTACTTCTTTTTAGTTTCTCGCTATTTGTGGTTCTTCTTTCTTTGTCTTGAAACAAAGAAAGAAGCAAAGAAAATTCAAGAAAAACGCTATCGCCTCCGGCAGCTTTTTCAGCCTCACGCCTCTCCAAGGTTGAGCTGTGTGATGTTTTACTTTTTGCCTTCTAGTCCTTTCACTTCTTCTGTTCAAAATCATTCTCTGAGTTACATTTCTTTTATGCGACGTTCCCAAAGAAATTTTCAAACATTCATCTATTCTCTACAATTGCCTTCAAAATCCTGTTCATCCTTAATCCTGTAAATCCTGATTCAGACAATTCTTCGCTTCAGTAAAGCCTAATAGTAGTACAGCACTTGAACGGTGCCATCGCCACTTCAGTCCTTTTCTTATTCTATTGCTGGGCCCATAACTGTATTTGTACTTTGTATTCTGTATTATCTTCTTGTGCTATGTTTATTTTATATTGATGTTGATGCTGCCGGATTGTAAACTTTCTGAAGCCGCAGTGATATTAATTGTGCCACTAATTTGATTAGTTCTGACGATGGCGATGCAGGTGCCTTTATAGGCCCAGCGTTCTTTGGCCTGGTAAGGGTCGGTGCTTTTTGTATCGCCATTATCAACGGCGATGATATTGCCCTGTTGGTTGGTGCTAAATGCAATTCGGTTGTCGGCATTGAGGCAGGGATTTCCATTGGCATCGGTAACGGTGGCTCTTATGTATACCACATCGTTCCAACCCATTTTTGTGTCGGGCTTGTCGGCAGTCAATACAATTTTGGCGGGTTCTCCAGCGGTTTTAAGTTCCTGCTCGGCTACTACTTTTCCTTTGTTTTTGGCAACGGCTTTCAACGTTCCTTTTTGGAAAGTAAGTGTCATGGTACGGGGCGAAGCATCGTCAGCAATACGTGGCATTACGCCAACAGATTTGCCGTTGAGAAATAGTTCTACTTCGTCGCAATTGCTGAATACCTGGATGGATGCCTGATCGTACGTATCAATGTCGGTGGGGCTCCAGTCGTTAATCCATTCTCCTGCTCCAGCATTGCCTTGTTTGCGCATCACATACAAAACCGGTTGGCTGCTCCACCAACTTTTGTACTGCCAGCCGATTGGGCGAAGCGTACCTGTACGGTCATACAAGCCTTGGTCGTTTACCACTTCCGGCCAGTCACTTTCTCCAAGGTAATCGAAGCCAGTCCATAAAAATTCTCCGCTAAAAAATGCATTGTCACGAAGGGCCAGCCAAGCCGGTAATTCCCTGCGATTTTCAGTTCCAATTACTTTCCAATTAGGATTGTTATTATGGGCAACAATCAATTCGTTTTCCCGATAATTCTGCCCAACTACATCCATAATATTAGCAAAACCATTCAGGTAAACTTTTGACAACGCAGGACGAAACAAAGCCATCGTAACGGGCCGGGTACTATCCAGTGAATGCACCAGGTTTTGCTGCATTAGGTATTTACTAAAACCGGTAGAATCGTTGAGGTTATCATGAACTTCATTGCCAACACTATAGAGAATGATGGACGGATGATTGCGATCACGAACGACCATATCATGCGTATCCCGCTCCCACCAATCGGTGAAGAAACGGTTGTAACCCTTTTCTGCATTGCTTTTGGCGGCATTCCAGGTGTCGAATGTTTCGTCCATCACCAGAAAACCCATCTCATCGCAGAGGTCTAAAAACTCTGGCGCCACTGCATTATGCGAAGTGCGAATGCCATTAACACCAACCTCTTTCAATAATTTAAAACGGTATCTCCAAACGTCCAACGGAACGGCAGCACCTACAGCACCGCCATCGTGATGCAGACACACACCTTTGATTTTTATATTCTTCCCATTAAGCCAAAAACCAGTAGCGGCTTCAAATTTTGCAGTTCTGATTCCGAATGTGGTAGTGGCTGCATCAACTGGTTTTTTGTTAATGGAAACAGTTGTGGTGGCTTGATACAATTGCGGATTGTCAACTCCCCATAAAACAGGTTTTGCAACATCTGTTTTTTGCGAAACGATAGCCTGTTTTCCAGCCTCTATTTTTTGAGATGACTGAATAGTGGCAACTACTTTTCCGGCATACGACAAATCGGTTTTAATGGTTGCCGTTTGCGTAGCAGTTGTATTATTTTCTACAGTGGTTTGTACCTGAACAGTTGCTTTGGCATCTGATACATTTGGCGTGGTAACGTACTGCCCCCAATGCGCCACGTGTACGGGATTGGAAACAACCAGATGCACGTGCCTGTAAATGCCTGCGCCGGTGTACCATCGGGATGCTGGTTGTACGGTATTGTCCGCTTTTACAGCAATGATGTTGGGCTTGCTTTTGTCGAAAAACAAATGGTCGGTCAGGTCATAATGAAGACTGGTATATCCGCTTGGTCGCTTTCCTAAACTATGACCATTAATCCAAACTTCACTGTTGGCCATGATGCCATCAAAGTCTATGTAGAAGCGGGATTTAGCATCTGTTTCACTGAGCACAATTGAATTGCGATACCAACCAATACCGCTGGGTAAATAACCACCGCCACGGCCGGTTTTATTGCCACGGTCGTATGGGCCTTCAATGCTCCAGTCATGTGGAAGATTTACAGTTCTCCAGCCCGCATCATTAAAAGTATTTTGCTCAGCACCGGTAGTATCGCCTTTATAAAATTTCCAGCCATTATCAAATAACGTATTGGAACCTTGTGTTAGTTGAGCCCTAATTTGGGGAGAAATAATCAAGGTTAACAACAACGAAAGAAACTGGGTTTTTATCATTTTCATTTGGCGGGTATGCGTTATTTAAAGGGATAGGTTTACAGATGGAAAGTTTATTTATGTGCAGGCAAAATCAATTCGCCATTCGCTCATTTTGCTTATCGTCTTTTTTTCCATTTGCGTTAGGCTTCTTCACTGCGTCGTAGGAGACGTTATTGAATTTCCAGTCTTTGGTAAATTCAAGCGTACCAATATTGATAGCCGAGAAAACACAATTGGTATACACAAAATTGCTGAGCAGCGATTGCTCTAAACCGTTGGCCACAAAAGCATTTTCAGCATTAGTAGCTTTTACATTTTCAACATAAATATCTTTTGCAGTAGGAATACCTTTTGAAGCAGGCTCAACCCTTGTGAGCATGGCTTTCCAATGTGCAGGTAGCGTTTCCCAAGTATAGCCTTTAGGCATTTCAGAATAGCTATAAGCTGGAAACCAATTGAGATTGAATTGGAAAACATTCACAATAGAATCCATCTGGATATTTTGAAAATAAATGTCTTCAATCGTACCGCCACGGGTAAGGGCGGATTTGATACGTAAACCATTATCTGTATGCTTTGCAGTAAGGTCTGTTGCCAGGATATGACGAATGCCGCCACTGGTTTCGCTACCTAGCGTTACCAATCCTGCACCCCGACGGGCCAAGCACTTGCGAATGACTACATACTCAGCAGAACGATTTACTCTTAAGCCATCAGCATCCCGACCGGCTTTCAAACAGAAATTATCATCGTTGCAATCAATATCACAATTTTCAATCAACACCCATGACGATGAATCTACATCTATACCATCGGTGCTGGGGCCGCTACCGTCTTCATTGTTGCGGATGATAACGCCATCAACAGTGATTTGAGTAGAATATAAAAGTTGCACTGTCCAAAAACCTGCATTGGAAAAGGTGAGACCTTTAATAGTAATATCAGTTGAGTTTTGTACTAGTAAGGTGCGGACTCTTTTAGCATCGTAATCTACAATCCAGCGTAGGCCTTTGGTATCATAATCTTTCCGCATGGCCCAATACATA
>CAXTDG010000333.1:0-5746 GCA_964242675.1 uncultured Chitinophagaceae bacterium | reverse complement strand
AAAGCTTCTCCGCAAATTATAGCTTCGTCATCTGAGGGTAAAAATTGCAGGCTACGAGCTGGAAAACGTTGTTGAAACTGCCTGACACAATCACTGGTCAACAGGCTTAGGTCCAGTTCTTCTTTGTTTGTTTTATCCTGACCGGCTTCCAGTTGAGCGGTTAGCAAAATATTATTGCACAGGTCGTTGAGGCGGGCCGCTTCCTGCAAACTGTTAGATATGATTCGCTGCTGCTGGCTTTCGTCCAGTTTGCGCTTTTGCAGCGTTTCCAGGTTTAGTGTAGTTATGGCTATTGGCGTTTTCAGTTCATGGGTCACCGCCATCATAAAGTTTTGCTGCTGCTGCCCAATTTGCAACTGCCGCCGGGTGGCCCGGAAAATGTAAACGGCCCCAACCAATATCAGCAGCATAAAAATGCCTCCCTCCCCAATGTACTGCGCCGTTTTACGACGTTTCAGATCCAGGATGGCGATTTCTTTTTGCTGTTTTTGTTCCCAGGTGGAAGCATTTAATTGTTGAAGCCGCAGATCAGCCATCTGCCGGTTTTGCTGCTCAAGGCTAATAAACCACCATACGAGTGCTGCAATGATATAAGCCAGCAATACCCAGTATCCAACTGTAACAATGGCAAGGCGCTGTTTGATGGTAATAGTTGCCAAAGAAGGAACTACAATTTGGAGGTTTGAAAGGTAGTATCCCGAATAATTGACTGGTCTTTTTCGATACGCATCCCTACCTGCAAAATGCCGGGCAAAGGGTCTTGCCGCATAATTTGTTTCAGTTTGAAAGTAACTGCCCCTGCGCTGGGAAACCGTTGCGGACGAGAGGTTACGGGTACACGGGTTTCGAATACATCATCCATACCAGTGCCCAGCCAGCCTTCGCTATTGGCCAGCCGCAGATCAAGCTTTTGAGTAAGTACCGTATCGGCAGGCAGCTGTAGCGATGACTCGAGCCAGATATTATTGTAACCATAGCTGTTGGTGTGCCGAATGGTTACATACACGTTGTAAGCTGCCAGCGTATCGGTTATATCAAAAGTAAAAGAAGGCTGGTAGCTGCTCTTCCACTCGCCGCCAGGTACTGGTTCCAGCCGTTCGTATAGTTCGGTTTGCTTACAGGCGGTGGTAAGTAAAAAGTAAAAACCAAGAAGTAAAAACAAGAAGCGATTCATGCGGGGCGCTGTGATGATAGCATTTCAAAAATAAAACATTTACGGCGGGTTGGAAGGCTGAAGCCCCCTAAATCCCCCAACGGAGGGGGGACTTAAGAACCGTAACACTTCATTCTTCGCTTCTATAAAAGCTTAATAGTAGTACAACACTTGAACGGTGCCAACGCCGTAAAAGCTCAACCGGAGTTACAAGAGCCTGGCCCAAAAAGAAGATAGCCGAACCAGGCTACCAGTGATGTGAAAACCGGGGAGATGGAGTTGGGTTTGTTCCGATTTGTGAAGACACGAACCGGGGCGGGGTGTTGTGAAAACCAGCGAAACAGAACTAACAGCCTGACCACTATAACACGTTTAATACCTGTTCTTTGGCTTTTTCCAATTCATCTTTCATCAGTACCACACATTTCTGAATATTGGCATCATACGCTTTTGCACCGGTCGTATTTATTTCCCGACCTATTTCCTGCAGTACAAAACCCAGCTTTTTGCCCTTGCCTTCGCCATCGGGCTGATGCAGGATAGAAAAGAAATATTCGCAGTGATTTTTCAGGCGTACCTGTTCTTCGCTGATGTCAATTTTTTCGATGTAATAGATGATTTCCTGCTCCAGTCGGTTGGCATCCAGTTTGTCTTTGCCTACGCCACCGTCGGTCAGCAATTTTTGCAGGTTTTCTTTCATCTTCACCTTGCGGGCCGGTGCCAGTTTATCTACTTCTACTTGCTGCACTTGTATATTATCTATGCGTAGCTGTAGGTCGTTCTGTAAGGAAATACCTTCTTCCAGGCGGTGAGCATTCAGGTTTTCCAGTGCTTCCTGTAGGGTTTTCTGCACCAGCGCCCAGCCTTCGTCGTTGATGATGTCGGTGGCAGGGGTCACCACTTCCGGCAGTTTTAGTAAGGCACTTAATACCTGGCTGGTATCCAGGTTCAATTCGGCACTTAGTTCAGTAATGGTTTTGTAGTAAGCTTTGGCTACATCCGTATTAATACTTACAGGCCGGGCAGCACCGTTTTGCTTAATAGTGATATAGCAATCAACTGAGCCTCGTTGTAGTAATTCAGCAATGGCATTTCGTATGTCAAACTCGTATGCCTTCAGCAATGAGGGGAGCTTTAAATTCAATTCGAGTTGCTTACCGTTGAGTGATTTTATTTCTATCAGTACTGTTATGTCACCTTTCGTTTGTTCAGATCTTCCAAATCCGGTCATGGATTTTAGCATAGCGTTATTTGTGTTGAGCTGGTAAATGTAGAAAATGTAGGGCAGGTAGGCTTGTAAATGTAGTTTAACAAATTTGTCATCCGGTACAGTTAAGGCAGTCTCACTTTTATGAAGGTTGGCATGAATTTTACTTTTCCCTCCTAACTAAAGAACACTTTTATGAAAAAGACATTTTCTACCCTTTTTATGGCAGCCGGATTGTTTGCCACTACCCTACTTACATCTTGTAGCAGCGATGATGACAATAATAACAATGGTGGCGTGACGGCAACTAAAGAATATAAACTGTACAATCTTTCATCAGGTACACCAGTTGAGGCTGGATCTGTGGTGTTTTCTCAACTAGCAGATAGTACGGCTTCCGCACAGGTAACGTTGGCGGCTGGGTATCGGCAGAGTGGTACCACATACACCGCTAACATTGTTACCAGCGGTAATACAAATGCAGTGTATGCTATTCTTACCGGCGTTGATGGTGGCGTTGGTAGCAGCACTACTTCCCCTGTAAAAAGAGCAGCTGATGCTGTATCTGTAAAATATTCTACTATTTTAAGTCTTACCGGTTACCAAGTAAAAGTTTCTGCCGGTAGTGTAGTTCAAGCAATTGGAACGATTCAGTAAATCAATTTTAGCTTACATAAAAAAGCCGCTCTAATAATTCAGAGCGGCTTTTATTATTTATTTCTTCTACCATTTATTGAACTGTAACGGTCTGTGTGTTTTCGTTTAAGGTGATAGTGTAAGTACCAGCCGTAGCAGGCGTTTTAAAGTTAGGCCCGTTTACATCGAAACTTACTTTACGGGCTGTTGCTAAAGAGGTTACACCGCCACTAGCATCTTCGTAGTCAAAAGCGCCCCAGTCAGCACCACCCAAAAATTTAAAATCTTTATTCGCTTTCAGCCCGATGGTAATTGTCCAGATGCCATTGCCTGAATATGTCATTACCGGAGAGGTTGGTGGATCCCAATCGTTTACACCGGTTTGGTTGATACCATCGCCTACCAGTTTCATAATTGAAGCACTCATCATCTGATATTTCACATTGTTCACATCCCGACCATCCCAGATAACCCGGTAGCGACCCGGAGTAGCAATATCGGGCATATTAGCACCATTCACTACTAATGAGCTACCGCTTGCGCCGGTAGAACCGTAACTTCTGGTTTCGTCCAGTGTGCTGCTACCATTATCAAAAGCAGTATTGTCAATCAGTTTCCAGCCACCAGCAGTAAAGGTGGTAACACCAGCAAACAGATTAGTGCTGGTATAGCCCATTGCATAACTAGGGCTTCCGAATGTGTTAGCAGGTGTCCATCCAGCAGGGGTAGCTGCACCTACAAAGCCCATACGACCAACACGGATGTCATACTTCATATTTACTACATCAATGCTTATCCGGTAATTACCGGCAGTAGCTACTGAAATGTTTCCGCCAGTTGTACTTAATGCTCCGTTGGCACCAGCGCCATAGGCTACATTGAAATTACGGGCAGGTGTAATCTTGAATTCTGTGTTAGCAGGCAGGTAGATGTACATATAATACAAGCGGTTGAGTTGACCGCCCGTACGCAGGTCCCGAACAAATTCAGGTGCATCAGCGGGTGTCCAGTTAGTACCATTACCCGTGCTGGTTTGGTAGCTTCCTGGCATATAAAACCTAAATAATGGTACATAAGTATTGATCGTAACAGAAACAACATTTGAGTAAACAGTAGCGCCTGCTGCCGTTACCGCTTTTATGCGATATTCAATTTTGCCAGGTGTGCCACCTATCACTGCTTCATCTAAAGCGGTTTGGTTGATTTCACCCTGGGTCATATCACGGAGGTATAAAGTAGTACCTAAAGCCGTTTCGTGCAGCGAACCAAAATTCTTACCGGTTGAATCGTATTGCAGACTGTAAGTAATGTTGCCATTGTATCCACTAAAAGGTTTGCTCCAGGAGAAAGTGAGGGCTTTAACGCCTGCATTAATAAGTGTCCCGGTTACCACAGTGGCTGTGGAAGCTAGTACAGGTGCATCAGCATAAGGTGTAACCTGAACTTTTACGATGTTAGACGTATAACGTTCGTTATTATTTCCGTAGGAGGAAATTACATGTACATCCAGCGTGTATGCTGTGCCAATAGCAAAACCGTAGTTCAGCAGAATAGCATTTAACTCTTTGCCAGTAAGGGTAGTACTGCTTGTACCGGTAACCGTTTTTGTAATTGCTTTAGAAAAGTTGCGTCCGGTAGAGTCTATTTCCAGAATGTATTTGTAAGTATTGCTATCGCTGGCATACTTTGGATTGCTCCATGAAAATCCTATAACAGCCGCCGCCGAATCAGCAGGCATGGAAGTGATGGTCGTTTTAGAAGCCGTAAGCGTTACAGCATTACCATTTGCGTAATAAGCCAGGTTATCTACTTTATTACAGGCCAAAACAGCAAGCAATATAACCGCTATAATACCTGAGAGAAAATTCTTTTTCATATAGGCTGGGTCAAAAAATGTTGAAATTATAATTTAACAGAGGTGTAGGTACCTGTTTTAAAATTGAAGGAAATTTTATAAGTACCAGCTGTTGGCGGGCCAGCAAAACCAGGATCTGAATCCTTTTTTTCGAAACTTCCTGCATTCCAAGTGCCTCCGGTTAGCATATGATATTGCGTACTCCAGTCTCCGTTGATCTGTATTAATTTATACGCACCACCGCCCGGCAGGGCTATAGTAATTTCATATAACGTGTTTGACACCTTAGTGAATTTCTGCGTAGTAGCATACGTTCCTGTTAGCGGGTTTGTATAACCATAAGAAGTTACGTCGCCGGTAAGCCACAGGTCACCATTCACGGGAACGGGTACTGCTACGTCCAGGTAAGGAGTTACTATCACCTTCAATACATTAGAGTATAAAACAGCGCTATTGTTACCTAGCGATGATTTAATCCGCATTTCTACATTATGCGGTATGTTTTCAAGCAGGTTTAATTTAGTAAGAGCAGTATTCAGGTCTTTTACCGTCATCATCAGACTCAGGTCTTTTGGTACGGCTATTTCCTGGGGTGTTTTAAAATTATTACCTGTAGTATCTAATTGCACGGTATACGATACGTCCTGTGAACTTATTCCAGTAGTAAACTGATAATTGGGATTGGTCCAGTTAAGCTGAATTGCTGTATTAGCAGCGTTGCCTATTATCAAAGTCATATTAGCAGTAGAAGAGGCCGTTAGTACAGGAGCTGTTCCACCTGTGAGATAATCTCTGTGTTCGTCCTTGTTGCAAGACCCTAAACCAGCTAATACTATACAAGCCAGTAATAGGTATTTTATCTGTTTCATAATACGATGTATTTAAGGTTTAGTAG
>CAXTDG010000332.1:0-5748 GCA_964242675.1 uncultured Chitinophagaceae bacterium | reverse complement strand
GGGTGTGCTAAAGCCTTGGCAATTTTTGCAATCTTGTTTTCTTTAACACTGAATTCGTATGATTTAGTTGCTCCCATATCTACTTGTTACATCGCAATATTACGATGGAAAATTTACTAAATGACTTTTCGTAATTTTTTTGTTTTGAAGTATAAGTCCCATCGTAATGTTTATAGACAAGGATTGAAGACAAACGAGGTTACATATCGTTGATCGATGGGCATCACATTGTTTGATAGAAGGCGTTGTCCTAAAACTTTGGCAGCTTTCAGTTGACGAACTTTAGATTAAAAGCTATTAGCAGATAGAGGATCGCCAAATTTATATACACCATTACTCCCATACTGCGTGCTAGCAATTGTGTAATAACCCCATGCCTGTACTTCGCCTGGACATCCTAGGCTGTGCATTCGGTCATCTGAATGAATTACCGAACCTGCAATCTTTTATAACCCGTCTTAAAACAGCTAAGTGGTATAGATCGTTTTGTTGTTGTTAATATGTATTTTAGGCTTGCCGAACACAAAATGGTTCAACTATCAGTGGTGAAATCTGGCTTTTGCAATCTTCCCGCTGCAACACTGTAATAGCTAAAACAGCCTTTACAATTTATTTAATTGTTCACCTAAATAAAAATACTGACAACAGTCAGTATAGGGAATTATACCTGTCATAATTCACCTCTACGCCTGCATTTAGCTTTGAATTGAAAATCAAGACTATGCAAGGCAAACTTAGTATAACTCAGATAGAGGACATTCTACACAAAGAAATCTTAGGTAGAATTGGTTGTAGCATAAATGGGAAAAGTTTCATTTTTCCAATAAGCTATGCTTATGACGAAAAGTATATCTATGCTCATTCCAACGAAGGTCTTAAGCTGCAAATCATGCGACAAAACCCATCTGTATGCTTTGAAGTGGAGCAAATGGAAAGTATGGCTGACTGGCAAACCATAGTAATACAGGGATGCTTTGAAGAACTGCATCAAAAAACAGATAAGCAAAAAGCCATTCAGGCGTTGATGAACCGCAATTTTCCCCTACAGAACAGCAGCACTGTAAAGCTTTCCAAGTATTGGCCATTTGCTCCCAATGAAGATGAGGAGATAGATGGTGTCTTTTTCAGAATTGCTATTTCTGAGAAACAAGGCCGGTATGAAAAGTCCTGCCATAATCATAAAGCATGTAGTGGTAATTGCCGGGTGCAAAGAGTTTTGTCATTGGAAGAACTGTTAGAAAAATAAACCATATGCCTAATACTAGTTCTACAAAAAAATTTACCCCTACAGGTGCTATCGCATTCTTTATAGTACTCATTATTCTTTGCCTCATCATCTGGTATGGCATCTATTTTTTGATGCTAAGCCGTGCTTAAAAGTTTACTATGTCTCTCATTGATCAATCGGAAAAGAAAGTGCTGGTAATTACTGGTGTTGTGCTTGCTACTTTCATCTTTTCCATACTGTACGCAAAAGGTAAATTCCAGAGCGATGTACCGGAATGTATTCCTTACAACAAAGCTTATACACAGCCTCGTATCAATAAACTAGACAGCACCACTTATCAGGTATTTGCCGTAGCACAAATGTGGCAGTTTCAGCCATCAGAAATTTATATACCACTCGGTAGTGAAGTTGATTTTTATCTTACTTCTAAAGACGTAGTGCATGGCTTTGACATTACAGAAAAAAACGTGAACATGATGGCCGTATATGGCTACATTAATAAACAAACAGTGAAGTTTGATAAACCTGGAATTTACACCATTACCTGCCATGAATACTGCGGTGTAGGCCACCAGAATATGCAAGCCCAGGTGATTGTGAATGATCCGAATGCACCGTAGAAATTCGTTTATGTTGCCACATCTCAAAAAATTAAAATAAGGTTCTAAGATATGACCAGTGTTGCTGGTTATTATGTCCTCATAACTCTGGTTCCTTCCATTGGATAACTGACCCAAATACTGCTTGCTAAAGATTGAGCAAATGGGTTGCGACTATTTAAGTGCAATCATTATAAAGCAGAAATCACAAATCATAATTCATAAACCCTCATGCAGGTTAGTAAATCACTCCGGCGTCTCATTTATTGGGAGCTCGGTATTCCGATTACACTCTTAATTATTGGTATTTATCATGGGCTGATGCAGACCATCTATCGCTCTGGCCTCATGCATAAAAGTAATTTTGTAAAGCTTGATTATTACCAGGGGCTTACACTACATGGCGTTATCAATGCAGTAGTGCTAACCACTTTTTTTGCCGTAGCATTTGGCCATGTTACTATGGCTTTTTACCTAAAGAAAGAGCCTAACAAAAAATGGAGTTGGGTTAGCTTTTGGCTAATGACAGTTGGTACGTTGCTGGCTGCCTGGGCTATGCTGGCGGGAAAAGCATCTGTGCTTTATACGTTTTACCCACCGCTAAAAGGCCATCCATTTTTTTACCTTGGTTTAGCACTTGTAATAGTGGGTTCCTGGATTCCGCTATTTGATTGGGCAAGCATGTATGTGAAATGGAAGCGGGAAAATGAAGAAGTAAAAACGCCATTGGCGGTGCTGGGTACACTAATCAATTTTGTAATCTGGTTTGTGTGTACGCTGGCCGTGGCTTACGAAGTATTGGTATTGCTGCTACCCTGGTCAATGGGATGGAAACCTACGGTAAACGTAACCCTGAGCCGCACCTTGTTCTGGTTTTTTGGTCATGCGTTGGTTTACTTCTGGCTGCTGCCTGCCTATATTATGTTTTATACAGTACTACCTAAAGTAGCTGGTGGTAAACTATTTTCTGACCTGGCTGGTCGTGTAGCGCTATTTCTCTTCTTGTTGTTTTCAATTCCTGTAGGTGTGCATCACCAGTTTAGCGACCCAGGCATTACCAGAGGCATTAAATTATTCCAAGGGTTTCTTACTTATGCTGTAGCACTTCCTAGCTTTATTACAGCGTTTACTATTGCTGCATCGCTTGAATATGCAGGCCGGCAACGAGGTGCTAAAGGTTGGTTCGGTTGGATGGGGAAATTGCCTTATTTTGACTATAAAAATTACCTATTTGCGTATCTTATATCAGGACTAATTCTTTTCATATTTGGTGGCCTGACAGGTATGGTAAATGCTTCTTATCAGCTTAATAGTATTATTCATAATACAGCCTGGGTGCCTGGACATTTCCACATGACGGTTGCTGGTCCAGTGTTCTTAGCTATTATAGGCATGAGTACTTACTTATATGAAAAGCTTTCGGGTAAACCGGTTTTTCTACCTAAGATCAATGTCATTATTCCTTACCTGTGGTTATTTGGTGTGCTCATTTTTTCTACCGGGCTCATGTGGGGCGGTTTACAGGGTGAACCACGGCGCACTAATCTGGGCTTAACTTATTTGAATCCTGAACATGAACTATACAGGCCGGAATGGGTGCCTACAACACAATTGGCTTTGTTAGGTGGCATTATCATGTTTGCTGCCGGAATGCTATACTTCATTGTGTTTTTCGGTACAGTATTCAGTCGCCGTAAAACAGAACCAGTGCTTGTGTTACCGGTAAGTGAAGCTTATCATGATGAGCGGCGTATTCCCATCTTCGATCAGTTTAAACCCTGGCTTGCAATAATGATTTTTATACTGGTGATTGCCTATGTACCAGCACTTATGAATGTTTTTAAAAATGCAGGCCCTGGTGCTCCGCCCTTTTTAGATAGCAGCCCTACACCAGTAATAATTGACAAAAAAGATGACGCTTTCTATCAGCCCAGAAGATAATAAAGTACAGGAGCATCATATGAAAAAGATTGAAGTAATAAATAGACAAAACATCACTATGTGGATTATAGTGATATTACTAGTACTACTCTACATTCTTTGCTCATTGGTGTTATTGGCGGAAAGCAAATGGGCGAAACTACCGGTAATTGAGCCAGCAATTATGAAAAGCGGGAAATTACAATCACACACGATAATGCCCTTTTCGTTTACAAATCAACAAGGCATACCAGTAAGCAGTAAAGCATGGCAAGGGAAGATATGGGTAGCGAATTTCATATTCACACATTGCCCTGTAGTATGCCCCCGTATGACTGCTAACCTAAAAGCAGTGCAGCTGGCTTTTAAAAATGACACGGCTATACAAATGTTGTCATTTACGATAGATCCTGATAGAGATAGCTGTTCTCAACTGAGAAAGTTTGCTGACCGGTTTGGTATCAATATTAATAAGTGGCAGCTACTTACAGGTAGCAAACCAGCTATCTACCGACTGGCTCGTAGCGGTTTTTTAGTTGTGGCCACAGATGGAGACGGTGGACCTGATGATTTTATTCATAGTGAGAAAGTTGTGCTGGTAGATCGACATCAACGCATTCGTGGCTTTTACACAGGTACCGACAAAGGTGACATAGAGAACCTGATACAGGATATAAAAAAACTAAAAAATGAGGAAGAGTAAACACTACTTTTTATATGTAATTGTAGCGCTGATGCTAGCCCTGAACACACAAGCACAGGCTGGCAAAGGGAAAATAATTTTTACCGATCACTGTGCATCCTGCCACAATATTAATAAAGTGATAACTGGCCCGGCATTAAACGGCGTAGAACAACGACATTCTGTAGATTGGATCAGGCGGTTTGTTAGGTCTTCTCAAACATTTATGAAAAGCGGTGATAAAGATGCATTGGCTTTGTATGAAAAGTTTAATCATATTACCATGCCTGATCATCCAGACTTGACGGATAATGATATTACCAACGTCCTAGCTTATATCAAATCAGAAAGTAAAGACATCACAAAAGAAAAGCCTCCATTTGCCCGCCCACCGGGCCACCGCAGACTTACTTACACACCGTTAAGCTGGGAAGCTAATAAATACCTGTTGCTCGGTTATTTAGGTACAGTTGCATTATTGATTATTGTGCTACTAATGGCAGTGCAAGTAAAGCACTGGCAACGCTTGCAAACGGAAGAAGGAAATACTAATTTGTTAAGGCAATAAGCTTTTCTTCATTCAGTATAATTATATCGCCTTTTACAATATCAATCAGTTTTTCTTCTTTGAAATCAGCCAATGTACGAATGAGCGATTCGGTAGCAGTACCAGCAATATTGGCCAAATCGTTTCGGCTAATATTGATAACAAATCGAGGTTTATCAGCACCAAATTTTTGCTTGTAATACAGGATTGATTCAGCTACTCTTTTACGCAGTGAATTGTAAGCCAGACCCAGCAAATGCTTCTCCTTGCTCTTTACATTTTTTGCCAGCATACGAATAAAACCATCTGCTATTTCACGGTTACTATTTATCAACAGGTTAAAGTCTTTCTTTACAATTAGTAGCAGTTCTGTGTCTTCCATAGCTGCTGCTGATTCTTTATAGTTGCCACCTTCCAGCAGTGTAGTATATCCAAAGAAATCACCTTCGCCAAACATTTCTACTGTCAGTTCTTTCCCGTATTCATTTGTCAGGAAAATTTTTACTTTCCCCCTGACGATGTAGTATAAATAGTATGGATGTTTTTCCTCCTGATAAATAATTGCCTTCTTTTTAAATTCCTGGCTTACCGCTACTTCCAGCAGCGACTTCATTTCCGGATTGTTCTTTACTTCATTATACAATAGGTTTGCAGCTTCCAAAGAATTGCCTGCCGGAAGCTTGCGAGTAATAGCAGATTTTTTTAATCGACTTTCAATTGCATTTAGTAGCTCTGTTTCGGAAAATGGCTTGGTAATGTAATCATCAGCGCC
>CAXTDG010000331.1:0-5748 GCA_964242675.1 uncultured Chitinophagaceae bacterium | reverse complement strand
CCATACACCTGGGTAAAAGGCGTGGAGTATCCGCAAGCAGCGGAACGGGCAACGGTAAAAGGGAAAATAAAGCTGGTGGATACACAAGCACCGATGTCAAAGTTTACGAATCTCTTAGTGGGTCTTTCTTACCCCGATGAGCCACCGCTACCTAAAAATATCCGCCCTATACGTATAGATTCTCCTGCGGTTGCGCAGCCCGAGCCACAACGCCCTACACCACCTACTGATACAGCTGCACGTAGGCTACCGAATGGTAAAATTGCCAACCGGGGAACTTACCTGCCACCAAGATCAAACGGTCCCCGTTTCATCTTTCCACCGCAGCCGCTCAATTGGCAGAACGATGCCAAACATTATGAATTCTGGACGGCTGGTGCTGCTGATGGTAGTTTTACTATTCCTAACGTTCGCCCCGGCACATACCAGTTACATGCAGTGGCGGATGGTGTGTTAGGTGCTTACGATGCCACTGCAACCATCACCATTACGCCAGGCCAAAAACTCGATTTGGGAACCATTGAATGGAAGCCCGTTCGCTATGGCCAGCAAGTGTTTCAGATTGGTACACCTAATCGTTCGGCCAGCGAATTTTATAAAGGCGATGACCACTGGCATTGGGGTATGTACATCGAGTATGCAAAGTATTTTCCAAACAATGTGAACTTTACCGTAGGCAAATCAGACCCGGCAAAAGATTGGTACATCTACCATGTACCGCATGATACCATGTTTAGGGAAGATGGAAAAGATTTAGGCCGTGCCTCTCCATGGAATATTCATTTTACGATGCCTAAAAATGTACCTGCCAGCGGCAAAGCTACCTTACGTTTTGGTATTGCCGGATCAGGTGCCCGCTCGTTAGGTATTTCTGTAAATGGAAAAGACGTAGGGCCGTTTACCGATATTGGTGGCGGTGGTGCCAGCATGATCCGGGATGGTATTGAAGGCACCTGGGTGGAAAGGGATTTTACATTCGATGCATCACTGCTTACATCTGGTGATAATACAATTGTGCTGACGGTGCCTGCGGGTAATGTAGCGAGTGGGATATGTTATGATGTGATACGGTTGGAAGTGGCGGATAAGCCATAATTTGATCCTCTACAGATGTGAACTCATTTACTATAAACAGGCATATAACTGATGCATCCAGAAGATATAAATTGGGAAATTGAGCACCTGAGAAAAAGGTTTGACCTGGAGCAATTGGATATTACTTATGAGCAAGCCGAAAAGATTTACGAACAGGAAAAATCTATTGGCTCAATCGTACATAGCTTTTCCGTTTGGGAAAAATTAGATTATCAGCTTTCGTATTTGCAAGGGGTTCTGGATGCAAATCAGCTACAACAGTTTATCAATCAGGAAAAAGAATCAATCAAAGGTTTTGAGCAATCACTTATTAAGCAGGACCAGGATTATCTAAATCGATTAGAAGTGGCGGAGGCGCAGCTTGCTTATTACAGTGAAAAGTTGTTGCCAGCCATTTTTAGTAATTATACCTTCATACTGCCTTCATTTGATTCAATAAAATCAAAAATTACCTATCTAAAAGCATCGTACCAGAATTATTTAGATAGTAGAAAAAAAGAGATTTACATCAGCCATTTTAGAAATAGCAGAAACTTTCAACCTAATACACTGAAGCTGGCACTGATTCATCACCAGTTAGCCTGTTTGTTTCCTGCTTACAACCTTTTTAAAGAGCACATGGACGAACCCACGAAAGCAGTCAAAAATTATTTGGTAGAAAAACTCTGGCCTTACTCCTGTTCAATTGACGAAAAATTAAAAACAGTACTACAAGAGCTGCGAGATTTTAGTAATGAAACAGCAAGAGAAGAAATCGGTGAAAGAAGAGGTTGGCACTCAGCCCTTCAACAATCTGAAAAGCAAGAGCAAGAGTCCCGGCTTATGTATTTGGTACTGCTTGATAAAGACAAGTATGGATACTGAAATATGTAAGAAATGCTTGCCAGATGTGTTGCGATGTGATTCGATTAGAAGTAGCAGTTGGTAATCCATAGATAAAACCAGGTAATAATCGTATAGCGACCCAACTATTATCTGCTTCATTTTTAGTTTGATTTTTGAAGTGCTTTTATTTCAAACTATCTATAACCACTAATAACTAAAAACATGGAACCACAAAACTTAATTGCCTCTTCCGAAATTATGATTGATACATCTATCGCTAAAGTATGGGATGCATTGGTTAACCCTGATACGATCAAAAAATATATGTTTGGAACAACGGTTGTTTCCGACTGGAAGGTGGGAAGTGAAATACTATGGAAAGGCGAATGGAAGGGCAAGGCTTATGAAGATAAAGGAACCATTCTGCAACTACAACCCAATGCCAAACTACAATACAGACATTTTAGCCCACTGACCGGCGAACCGGATATACCTGATAACTACCACACCGTAACAATTGAACTGACAGGGCAAGAAGGTCACACAAAGGTGACATTGACACAGAATAAAAACGCAACGGAAGAGGCAAAAAAACATTCAGAAGATAATTGGAATCAGATGCTGGCAGGTATGAAAAAAATGTTGGATAAGAGTTGATATGGAATATCTGTAAATCATTATCAGAAGAGATAGTGCCTATCGTATGTTGAAGTTGAATTTCATATGAAAAGACTTATTGTTATTGCACTGGTTTGTCTGTTGCTGGCGCATAGCTTATATGCACAGGAAGGGAGAGCCCGTGAACTACGCAAAAATATTCCGCTGGATTCTATTCGCCTGAGTGATCCTTTTGTATTAGCTGATAGTGCTACACATCTCTACTACATGACCGGCACTGGCGGTATGTTGTGGAAGAGTATAGACCTAAAATTGTGGGACGGGCCTTATAGAGTTACTGAAACAGATTCTACTTCCTGGATGGGGCCAAGGCCTATGATTTGGGCGGCAGAAATTCATCCCTATAAAGGCAAGTATTACTACTTCGCTACGTTCACCAACCGGGCCGTAACTATCGATACATTTAAGGGAAATAAAATAGAACGCCGGGCCAGCCATGTGTTGGTAAGCAACAAGCCCGATGGGCCTTATGTGCCTATGAAAGATTCCATTTACCTGCCGCCTAATAAGCCTACGCTGGATGGAACTTTTTGGATAGACAAAGACGGCAAACCTTATATGGTATATTGCTGGGAATGGTTGCAAAACTGGGACGGAACCATTGAGAAAATTGAATTAAAACCTGATCTCAGTGGAACTATTGGAAAGGGCAAAATTTTATTTCGGGCAAGTGATGCGCCGTGGAGCCGGGAGAAGGATGAAAACGGCAATGACCGACCAAATAAAGTAACCGATGGGCCATACTTTTTTCGCACTGGTACGGGCAGGCTGGGAATGATATGGACGAGTTGGATATACGATGTGTACACACAAGGTGTTGCTTATTCCAAAAGCGGCACGCTGGATGGCCCATGGATGCAGGAAAAAGAACCCATTACGCCACCGAATTATGGACATGGTATGTTGTTCAAAACATTGGATGGTAAAATGCTGATGTCTATACATAGTCATCAAAAAGTAAACGGCCGTACGATTCGCATTCCACATTTTTTTGAAGTGAATTTGTCTGGTGACAAGCTGGTGGTGGGCAAACCTTATCTACCGTAAAAAAAGGTACAACTCTTCAAACCAGGTGCTGTTCTAATAAAAGTTCTGGCTGGTATCAATACCGGCGGATCTGTCATAACATACAACATGAAGAAAAGAATTTTAGTAACCGGCGGTAGTGGCAAACTGGGGTAGGCTTGTGTAAAGCATTTGGTAGCAGCAGGCCACGATGTACTGGTGGTAGACAAAACAAAATTTCCGGATACCAGCATTAATACCTTAATCGTTAACCTGGCTGATTTTGGCCAGACCCTGGAAGCGATGCAATCCACCAATTGGGATAATTATATCGGGTATAAAAATGGGGCTTTTGATGCGGTAGTACACTTAGCGGCTATTCCCTCGCCTGCCATCACCACGCCGTCAGAAGCGTTTCGGGTCAACATCCTTTCAACTTACAATGTGTTTGATGCGGCGCAGCGTTGCGGCATTCAAAAACATCATTTGGGCTAGTAGCGAAACGCTGCTGGGTTTACCGTTGGAAACAGCTAATGTGCCCTACATACCTGCCGATGAAGATTACCCCCTGTTTTCCCGTTCGGCTTATTCCTTAAGCAAGGTATTGGGAGAAGAAATGGCGAAGCAGTTTTGCCTCAATCATCCGCAAATGAAAATTGCCTGCCTGCGTTTTTCTAACGTGATGAACGAAGACGAGTATGCCTCTTTCCCCGACTTTGATCAACACCCCGGAACCCGGGCCTGGAACTTATGGGGATACATTGATGCAAGAGATGGAGCACAAGCCGTACAAAAAGCTATTGAATGGGAACATACCGGCATGGACACCTTCATCATTGCCAATGAAGATTCTGTATCCTCCATTCCTTCTGCGGAGCTGGCTGCCAAGTACTTTCCGGGCATACCTGTCAGCAAAGAATTAGGCGAACATGAAAGCATGTTATTTGTCGAAAAAGCAAAGGGTATTCTTGGGTTCCAACCGCAGTATAGTTGGCATTAAGTAATAGGTAACCGGCTTGTCATTTTCTGTACAAATGCCTTTTACAGCCATAGAAAAACGAACATAACAGACGGTATAGCATTATTCTTATAGGGCGTTTAAAACGCCCTATTTTTTTTAATACGGTATAGCAATGGAGTGCAGGTATAGGCTTGCGTCCATACGAATGAAAGGAACACAACATGAACAAAACAGCTTTAGTAGTAGGTGCCAGTGGTATCACCGGAAGTAATTTATCGGATGCATTAATTTCAGCAGGCTGGACGACCTACGGACTGGCCCGCAATCCCAAGACGGATATAGCTGGTTTACAGCCAATAGCGGCAGATTTAATAAATCCGGATAGCCTTGCAAAAGCGCTAGCAGATGTTTCTCCAACGCATGTATTTATTACCAGTTGGATGCGGAATGATACTGAGGCTGAAAACATTCGGGTAAATGGTACAATGGTTCGTAATTTACTCGATGCATTATCTGGCAAAGGAACGCTGCAGCATGTGGCATTGGTTACAGGATTGAAGCATTACCTCGGACCATTTGAAGCCTATGCTAAAGAAGGTTTTTTACCTATAACACCGGTGAGCGAAGAACACCCCCGACTGGATATTGAAAACTTTTATTACGCCCAGGAAGATGAAGTGTACGCCGCTGCGGCACGGGATGGATTTACCTGGAGCATTCATCGTCCTCATACCGTTATTGGCAAAGCACCCGGCAACCTGATGAATATGGGCACTACGCTGGCGGTATATGGCTCCATTTGTAAGGAAAAGGATTTGCCGTTTCGCTGGCCCGGTTCGGCAGCACAATGGAATGGTTTGAGTGATGTAACGGATGCCCGTGTGCTGGCCCAACACCTGGTATGGGCTTCTACTACAGAAGCGGCGCAAAACCAGGCTTTCAACGTGGTGAATGGTGATTATTTCCGCTGGAGTACATTATGGGGCAAACTGGCCAATTGGTTTGGTGTAGATGCTATAGGGTTCGATGGAACCATTCATCCTTTAGAAGCAGAAATGGCTAACTATAATGAAGCTTGGAACGAGATAGCAACGAAGTATAATTTGCAAGAATTAAACTTAAAAGTATTAGCCTCACCCTGGCATACCGACCTTGATTTGGGTCGGCCCATTGAGGTAATGACC
>CAXTDG010000330.1:0-5749 GCA_964242675.1 uncultured Chitinophagaceae bacterium | reverse complement strand
GATGATGGGTACACCCCACCTGCTCCCGACCAGGTAATAACTGGTATCGTAACCGATGAAGCAGGTGCGCCACTACCCAATGTAACGGTAACGGTGAAGGATAGTAAAGTAGGCACCAGCACAGATTTGTACGGCAAATTTTCCATCACCGTTCCTTCTGGGAAAACAGCGCTTACATTTAGCTATGTAGGCTTTACGCCGGAGGAAATTGTAATTGCCGGGCAAAGCCGTATAAACGCAACACTAAAGGCTAGCAGCAGCAACCTGAACAGTGTAGTGGTGGTAGGCTACGGTACCCAAAGACAAAAAGATGTTACGGGTGCGGTAAGTTCTATTACGTCTAAAAATTTCAACCAGGGGCCTGTACTAAGTCCGCAGCAATCCATACAAGGGAAAGTTACGGGTGTAAACATTTCGCAGAACAGTGGTAAGCCCGGCGGATCAAATAGTATTCGGGTTCGGGGCGGTACTTCTTTAACCAATTCCAACGATCCGTTATACGTAATTGATGGAGTGCCTATCTCTACTTCTGCAGGCGTAGGGCAGGCCAATATTCGGGGTAATGGTACCGATGTATTTGACGAAGAACCTACCAACCCGCTAATGACCCTGAACCCTGATGACATTGAATCGGTTACCGTACTGAAGGATGCCTCGGCAGCAGCCATTTATGGATCCAGGGGTGCAAATGGCGTAATTGTAATTACGACTAAAAAAGGAGCAGCCGGCAGCCCGAAAGTAACGATAGGTGCCGTTACCGGTTTCTCTAAAGTAGCCAATACACTTCCTTTTTTAAATGCAGACGAATACCGTAATGCCATCAAGCAAATAAACACAACACTACCGGCCAACCAGCAGATAGTGATAGATGATAAAGGAGCTAACACTAACTGGCAGGATGAAATTTACCGTACGGCTATGCTACAAGATTACAACCTTGCTCTTTCCGGTGGAACGGGTAAAACAACTTACAGAGCATCGTTAGGCTATGGTACGCAGGAAGGTATCATGCTAGGCTCGGATTTGCGTAGGGTTAATGCCCGGATCAACGTAAATCATTCCGCCCTTAATTATAAGCTTACGTTTGATTTACGATTAACCTATGGACAGACTTTTTCTAAATCGGCGCCGGTGTCTAACACGGTAGGTAGTGAATCGGGTACTAGTATGAATTATGAAGCTTATGTGTTCAATCCTACCTACCCGGTGTACGATCCGGCTGGCAATTATTACTTTGTTAGACCATACCGGGTGAATCCTGTTTCCTTCTCCACAGACGTAATGGATGAACTTACCAATAATCGTTTTTTGAGTAGCCTTTCTACTACTTACAAAATCTTTAAGCCTTTAAGTATCAATGTCAATCTTGCGTATACCAACCAGGACATTGACCGTAATTCTTACATTAAAAAAACAAACCTGTTGGGCGAAGGACTGGGCGGCTATGCCAGTGTACAAAAGCTGCAGGATTACAGTCGTTTGATTGAAACAGTATTACGTTTTAATAACAAGTATGGCAAACATTCTATTGATGCCATTGCTGGTTACTCTTGGCAATATTTTGTAAACGAAGGCGATAGAACAGCGGCGAACGGTTTCCTTTCAGATGCCTTTAAATGGTATAGTTTACAAGCTGCTAAAACCATATCATTAGTTAATACTTTCAAAGAAAGTAATAGACTGATTTCCTTTTATGGAAGGGTAAATTACAGTTTCGATGATCGCTTTTTGCTAACGGGTACGGTACGTAGAGATGGCTCCAGCCGCTTCGGTGCCAATAACAAATGGGGAACCTTTCCATCCGGTTCAGCGGCATGGCGTATATCAAACGAAAATTTCTTTCCCAAGACATTTGTATCCGATTTAAAAGTGCGGGCTAGTTATGGCGTAACGGGTAACCAGGAAATTGGTAATCTGCAATCTACTTCTACACTAGGTGCTACTAATACCGGCTATATCGTTGGCGGCGAAAGAGTAACCGTGGTAACGCTTCAGCAGTATGCCAACCCTAATTTGAAATGGGAGCAAACAGCTCAATTCGACGGTGGTATCGACTTTGGACTATTCCAAAACAGAATTCATGGTAGTGTAGATTATTACATAAAGAAAACAACGGATTGCCTGCTAAGAATATTTGTACCGTCGCCAACAGCAGTAAGTACGCAGTTGGTGAATGTAGGAAGCGTACAAAACAAAGGGATAGAAATTGACCTCGGCGCTACCATTGTTACCAACAAAAATTTCAATTGGGAAAGCAATTTTAATATCAGCTTTAATCGCAACAAAGTATTGAGTTTATCGAACGATCAGTTCAAAGGCAATAACATTCAGATTGCACCTTTGCAAGGCCAGGGCCTGTCCGGAATATATGCCCAACTCATTACGCCTGGTCAGTCGTTAGGTACCTTTTACGGACGGGCTTTTTATGGCCTTAAAAGTGGAATAGAACAGTTGTCTACCAAGGATACCATTATTGGCAATGCCCAACCCAATTTCATTTTCGGTTTTGGCAATACATTTTCCTACAAAAGCTTTTCCCTCAATTTTAATTTCAGGGGTACCGTTGGTAATGATGTATATAACCTGACAGCAAATAACCTGGGCTACACCAGTAACCTGCCTGGTAGAAATGTAATGAAGATTGCCGTGGAAAGCGGCGTAGGAAGAGACCAGCCTAAAAGGTACTCAAACCGCTGGATTGAGAATGGTTCTTTTGGCCGCCTAGACAATGTTACACTGAGCTATAATATACCGGTGAAGAAGACTTTTATGAGCAATGCAAGAGTATATGTAACTGCTCAAAACCTGTTCGTCATTACTAGCTACTCTGGTTTGGATCCTGAAGTAAATTCTGAAATTTCTGGTATTGGTTTAGCGCCACTAGGCGTGGATTACCTGGCTTATCCCAGAGCCAGAACCATCAGTGCCGGCGTAACTGTTACCTTCTAATTTATTTACCATTCAATTGCGTTCCCAATGAAATTTAATATAAAGAAAATTACTTTTCTTGCCTTAAGCTTTGCAGCCATCAGCAGTTGTACTAAGCTGGATGAAGAACAGTTTGGTAGCCTCTCACCCAACAATTATTACAACACAGAAGCAGAAGCGTTATCATCTGTAGTGGGTGTTTATCAGCAACTATCTTACAATGTAGATATTGGCGATCCCTGGCGCTTGGGTGAGTTTATGACCGATGAATTTATTGTGCCGGGCCGGGCTAGCGGCGGATGGTTCGATCAGAGTAATATTGACCTGACCCGCCACCAGTGGGATGCTAATAATTCCACCTCATCACGTGCATGGAGAAACATTTTTCAGGAAATAGGAACGGCAAATGCGGTGTTGGAAAGCCTTCAGAGTTCGCCTAACGCAGCCAACTTAAAAACCCTGATTGCAGAGACCCGTGCCCTACGGGCCTATGGCTATTTCTATGCAATGGATTATTGGGGTAATATTCCATTGGTTACGGTGGCTCGTATTGATCCTAATAATTTGCCTACTACTACACCTCGGGCACAGATCTATAATTTTATAGAAACAGAACTGCTGGCAGCAGCGCAGGATATGCCTTCTGTAACTACCGTTACAAGGGCTTCTTACTATCCTCGTTTTACGAGAGAATCTGTATACTCATTGCTAGCGATTTTGTAACTGAATGCACAAGTGTACACTGGCACGCCACAATGGGCAAAAGCCATTGATATGTGTGATAAAGTAATCAATACAAACGCTTACGCTCTAGAAGCAGACATGATGAATAATTACCGTTCAGCTACACAGGCTGCTTCTAAGGAACTCATCTCCGCATTCACAATTGATCCCACCAAAACGTCTGGTAACAACCAGTTTATTCTATACACACAAAATGCACTGGATCAACTAAAATACAACCTGCCATTTGTGCCTGCCAATGGTTACAGCACTACGCAAGCCGCATTGGATAGGTACGAAAATGTAGATAAAAGAAAAAGCTATATTGAATACGGCCCACAAACTTACCTGGACGGTACGCCTTTAAAATATCCGAATGGTACGCAGTTAACTTTAGTGCCGGTACAAGACCTGATTAGTGCACAGGATAATGAAGGCTACAAAGTGTTGAAATATACACCAGTAGGTACGGCCTGGTCGGGTTATAATGGAGATAATGACTTGGTGATGGTACGTTATTCCGAAATATTGCTCACCAAAGCAGAAGCGCTGTTCAGAAGCGGTAGTGCAGCCGCTGCATTGCCGTTGGTAAATGCAGTGCGTACCAGAAGTAGTGCTACCACGCTTACAACGCTTACCCTGCAGAATATTGAGGACGAACGTTCCCGTGAATTTATTTGGGAAGGAACCAAGAGAAGAGATATGATTCGTTTTGGCACTTTCTTTACCAGCACATGGGCTTTCAAGACTGGCCAAACTGCTGCCTTCAGAGGTATATTACCCATACCAAATGAGCAGATTACGGCTAATCCTAAATTGCAACAAAACCCCGGCTACTAATTGATTTTTATAGAACTGCCAGTAGCAATTACTGGCAGTTCTTTTTTACTAGCAACGCATAAATATTTCAACGAGCAATGAATGTTTTTTTGATTTTTTATAAAAAGAAATGGCTGCTGTTTATGCCTCTTTGTTTTGCATTAATGCATGGAAAAACACAATCCACCATTGGTATTACGGGCAAGCAGGATACCGGCTATACCAACTACAGCGCTTACCAATACAGCAAAAAAGAATTCCCACAAATAAGTATTGCGCAAGAAATTAAAAATGAAAATTTAAAAGAAGAACGAGGCATTACTTATTGCCAGCAAGGCGCTAGGAAATTATTACTGGATGCCTTTTATCCAAAAGAAAAAAAGATCGGCCGAACCGCTTTTATAATGGTGCATGGAGGTGGCTGGCGTACCGGTAGCCGTACACAACATTACCCGCTTGCACAAGCATTAGCAGCTAAGGGTTATATATGTTTTACACCGGAATACAGGCTATCTACAGAGGCGCTTTTTCCGGCAGGTGTGTACGATGTAAAAGCTGCTATCCGTTGGGTAAGAGCCAATGCAGCTAAGTATGGAATTGATACGGACAAGATTGTGATAGGTGGCTTTTCCGCAGGTGGCGAACTGGCTGCTTTTATGGCCACTACAGGCAATATGCCCCTATTTGAAGGCGCTGGCTGTAATGCCGGCATTTCTTCTGTTGTAAACGCTTTGGTTGATATAGATGGTACGCTTTCTTTCCTGCATCCCGAAAGCAAAGAAGGGGATGATACCAAAGCTATTTCTGCTGGTACGTATTGGTTTGGCTATTCTAAAACAGAGCAGCCGGAATTATGGAAAGCTGCCTCGCCACTCAATTATGTAAGCAGCAAAACACCACCTAGTTTGTTCATCAATAGTTCATTGCCTTACATGCATGCCGGTAGGGAAGATTATCTTAAATTGCTAAATGGAAAAGGTATTTATTCCGAAGTACATGCTTTCGATAATTCGCCGCATTCATTTCCTTTATTTAATCCCTGGTTTACACCAACGGTAGATTATATTGATGCCTTTTTACAAAAGGTATTTAGCCCAAAGAAATAATATGAAAGCACTTTTAACGACGCTTCTTTTCTTGACTAGTCTTAGCTCTGTTTTTTCTAAAACAAAAAAGATAATAGTAGCAAAAGATAATTCAGGTGATTTCAAAACAGTACAAGCTGCTATTAATGCAGTGGCAGATAGCAATAAAGACGTTACCATCATCTACATAAAGA
>CAXTDG010000329.1:0-5757 GCA_964242675.1 uncultured Chitinophagaceae bacterium | reverse complement strand
CGGCATATAGTTATCCGTTTCGTTGGTGGCATAGCCAAACATCATACCCTGGTCACCTGCTCCCTGGTCTTCTTTATTTTGCTTATCTACCCCTTGGTTAATGTCTTGCGACTGCTCATGAATGGCAGATAAAATACCACAGCTATTTGCTTCGAACATGTACTCGCTTTTGGTATAACCAATACGGCGTATTACACCACGGGCAATTTCCTGCACATCTAAATAAGCATGAGATTTTACCTCACCTGCCAGTACTACCTGTCCGGTAGTTACCAGCGTTTCGCAGGCTACTTTGCTTTGCGGGTCGAATGCTAAGAAGTTGTCAATCAGCGCATCAGAAATCTGATCAGCTATTTTATCAGGATGTCCTTCGCTTACACTTTCTGATGTAAAGAGATACGGCATGTTGAAATAGAAATTTTATGTGGCGGCAAATATAGAGCAGCCATTAAATTTTGGAGTAGATAATACGCAGCCGCATTTTATAAGGTGCTAATGGACCTTTGAGGCCGCCGCCGCCAAGTTTTACCCGGCCATAGCTAATGATGTTGCTGGTTGCCCGAAAAGGCACTCCCGAATTACAATTGATATATTGTGCGTTCATATTTGCCGTAAGGCGCAATGAACTATTGAGTAATTGGTGCGTCACAATTTGCTGTACGTATTGAGAAATGTTAAACGCATAAAACTTTGTATTTGTATTGTTCATCCGCTCATTTCTGGGATAGCCACCAAAGTACCCATAGTTAATGCCATTAGTACTAGGGAAACAGGTTCCATACAATTCATTAGGGTTAAGGTCTCTTGGGATAGGCAGGTAGGCATTAGCAATAGCCGTATCATATCGCTCCAGATATATAACCGGTGGTGGAGTTAATATATCATCAGATTGAGTAGGGATGACATACGTTTTCAACTCGGCACGATGGATAATACGATTCGATACATTTTCGAGGCCCTGTATGCGAATACGAATTTGTGTACCGGGGTTGGTCTTTACATAAATAAAAGAATCTGCTCCGGGAGTTAAGTAAGGAGCCAGTTCACTGTTCCGTCCTCTGGTCCAATCTACATTATTGGCGTAGCCGCTGTTATTTGGATTAAAGTAAAAATTGGTGTTAGTAGTATCTATTACAGTACCACCACCGTTTTTACGACGGTAGTAAAACTGCAATTTAGTAGCAGTATCAGAAATAGTAAAGTAAGCCAAAGACCCGGTAGGGCTTGAAGGAATGGCTTTTATCGCAAATCCTTTGAACTTATCACGATAATTCATCTCGTCGGTAAGCGCTAAAGAATCTTTCAATAAATTTATCCAGCGATCTTTACCTCTAAGGTCAACCGGAATACGCAATTCCATGGTTTTTTTATAACTCAAGGTAGTGGAGCGGCTCACTAAAATAGAATCTCTGGTAAGTGACTGTAACGAAACAGATTTCGATCCTAAAAGCAAAGTTTCTGTTCGAAATGTTCTATTAAGTGGATAGATAGAATCCTGCAACCGGGCTAATGTATCAAAAAGCGCATACACCTGAAATTCGATAGGTTGTGTACTATCACCATAACCTCCATCGAACTTTAGGCTTAATACGGTAGAATCGTAACCAGTAGTACTACCGGCATTTAAGCTACTGTCAATAAAGTTGCGTGCAGTATTGGTAGAAGAAAAAGTAGATGGCTTTAATTCAAAAAATATGGCGGCGCTGGTAGGCCCAAAAACAGGATCAGTTTTTATTTGTCCTGCTACCAACTCGTCGTAGTAATACAGCTTAGTTGTATCGTCGTTTTGCTGTATGTTTTCCGTAGTTACATCCAGCGTAGTATCAAAAGTATTTACGTTGTCCACATCCGGTACCAGGTCGCCACCTAGTGTTGTGTACTCAATTTTGGTACAGGAAAAAAGAAAAGTGAATACAAAAAATGTAAAGGCAGAAAGAATAGTAAAGGAACGCAAAGCAGCTACTTTTAGTGGTGGATGAAGGACTAACCCACCCTGCTTAACAGCATCATTCTCAAACAAAAACAGGCAGAAAAAAATCTGCCTGTAATTCAAAAAAGTTGCGACAAAACAGGAAAATTAGTCTGTCGCAAGGTCGTTATACATCTGTAAATAGGGTGTTAAATCACCGTCAGATGGGATATAAGGAAGCACCTTCTTTTTTTTAGGCTTCACAAATTCGTCTAGTAATTTTTTATCAATCTTCTCTGCTCCAATAGTAATGGCATCAGCATACGTTGCCCCTCCCCGCAATAGCGCCAGGTTGTTAGCATCCTTGTATGGTTCCAGATCAGCTTCTTTAACGGCATCACTAATCGTTGCCTGGCTTAAGAAATCTTTGCCAAGCTTTTCTTTAAAAGTCGTTTCGCCAAGCGTATAAATCACTTTACTATGGGTAAATACAGCTTCCCGTTTGTACACAGTACGCAGGTACATTGGGATTAATCCGGTCATCCAGCCACTGCAATGAATAATATCTGGCGGCCAGCCAAATTTTTTAACCGTTTCTAAAGCGCCTTTGCAATAGAAAACTGTGCGTAAGCCATTATCATCGTACCACTTTTCATTTTCGTCGTTGAAGGCATACTTCCGCTTAAAAAATTCTTCATTGTCCAGGAAATATACCTGTAGGCGGGCATTTGGTAGGGAAGCAACCTTAATCTGCAAGGGATAGTCGTCGTTGTCTACGCTTACATTAATACCACTTAGACGTACCACTTCATGCAGGCGGTGCCGCCGCTCGTTAATGATGCCAAAGCGGGGCATAATACAGCGTACTTCCAGCCCGTTGTTGTTAGATAGTATGGCCAGCTTATTCACCGTCTCAGCAAACTCTGTTAGTTCCAGGTAAGGCGACATTTCATTGGCGATGAATAAAATCCTTTTCTTTGTACTCATGTGTTACGATTGTAAGGATTGCTCCCAAAAAAGTTTGCAAAACTAACGGAAAAGCGCTGTAGCGCAAGCATCTAAATATCTGCATATTATTCGTTTGCGTTCATCATGATTATTTTCAAGACTATTTCGGCTATTAGGACCTATCTCGAAAAGCCTGCTTTGCAAACTAAAATCGTTGGCTTTGTTCCTACTATGGGGGCTTTACACCAAGGTCATTTATCATTGATACAAGAAAGTAAACAAGCCTGTGATATAACGGTAGCCAGCATTTTTGTAAACCCTACGCAGTTCAACGATCCAAAAGATTATGAGAAATATCCGGTAACGATTGACCAGGACTGCCGCCTGCTCGAAGAAGCCCAAACGGATATTTTGTTTCTTCCATCGGTAAATGAAATGTATCCAAATGGCACTGCCAGCCCAAAGCATTACTACCTGAGCGAACTGGAAAACCTGCTGGAAGGCCGCTACCGGCCAGGGCATTTTCAGGGAGTGTGCCAGGTGGTGGAGCACTTGCTAGAAATAGTAAAACCAACCCAGCTTTTTATGGGGCAAAAAGACTATCAGCAATGCATAGTAATACAGCAGCTGATACAAACAACCGGTATACAGGTGCAGCTAAACGTATCCCCCACCTTGCGGGAAAAGGGTGGCCTGGCTATGAGCAGCCGCAATGTGCGGCTAACAGAAGACCAACGACAAAAAGCAACCACTATCTATCAGCAATTGAAATGGATAAAAGATAATTACGGTTCATTAGATACACTTTCACTAGAGCAGAAAGCAACTGAAAGCTTGAAAAATACCGGCTTTGCCAAAGTGGATTATGTGAGTATAGCGGATGCTACTACGCTACAACCAATCACAGAACATGATGATAAAAAAAAGGCGGTTGCACTGGTAGCTGCTTTTATGGGCGATGTGCGGCTGATAGATAATTTACTGCTGAACTAATCTGGGTTTCTACAACTTTCTCTATTTAACTACTCCCTCAAAGCTTGGTTAAAAGCAGCACAGGCTTTAGAAAATGACTAACTTGCGCCGCAATTTACATACATGGTTATTGAAGTATTAAAGTCAAAAATTCACCGCTGTGTAGTGACGGAAGCAAACCTGAACTACATAGGCAGTTGTACTATTGACGAAAACCTGCTGGATGCTGCTGGCCTGATTGCGAACGAAAAAATTCAGGTGGTAGACGTAAATAATGGTAGCCGCCTGGAAACGTATGTTATCAAAGGCGAACGAGGTAGTGGCATTATTAGCCTTAACGGAGCAGCGGCCCGGCTTGTGCAGCCGGGTGATATTGTCATTATTATGAGTTATGCCCAAATGGATTTTGAAGAAGCCAAAACTTTTCAGCCCAAAGTGGTTTTTCCAAAAGAAAATAACCGGTTATAAATTCCCGCCTAACCTTCTCCAATTGGCGAAAAGCAAAACCTGACATTTAGTAATATCCCTGTTTACTTTATCTGAGTTAGTCTACGCTTCTGTTCTTATGCTGCTAATGATGGAGGCTTTTCTTTAGTTTAGCGCCATGCGCAAAAAGCTGATCACTACTTTACAGATTATTCTTTTCGTAGGGTTGGGTGTATTTGTGGTATGGTTTATCACCAAAGATTTTACCCCGGCGCAGAAGCATGAATTAATGCAGTCCTTCCGGCAAGCCAATTATATTTACCTCATACCGGTCACTGTTACGCTGCTACTATCGCACTATGTGCGGGCCATGCGCTGGCGGATACTGATTCAGCCACTCAATTACTACCCTACAAGAATCAATACTTTTTTTGCAGTGATATTGGGGTACATGTTCAACCTGTTTGTACCCCGGCTGGGCGAAGTACTGAAATGCACCCTGCTAAGCCGTTATGAACGGGTACCGCCGGACAAGCTAGTAGGAACAATTGTAGTAGAAAGGGCTTTTGATGTAGTGAGCCTGCTAACCGTCATTCTAATTACTTTCATTTTGCAGGCTGATGTGGCTGGCCCTTTTTTGAGCAATATGTTTTCCGGCATGCTGCGTAGCAAAAGCGGTGGCTTTTCTTTCTTAAAATTTATATTAATAATAGCCATTACTACCAGCGTAATAGTGCTACTGGTCTGGCTGTTCAAACGGCATAAGGAGAAAAGTTTTATTAAAAGTATTCGCAGGATATTTTCCAACATTTACCAAGGCTTAAGCAGCTTCCGGCACCTGCAACAGAAAAAGGCCTTTTTGGGTTATACTTTTTTAATGTGGGTGCTGTACCTCATGAGTATTCGAATTGGATTTCTGGCTTTTGAACCGGTAGCAAAACTAAATACAACTGCTGCACTGAGTACGCTTACGTTTGGCAGTCTGGGTATGATAGCACCTACACAAAATGGTCTTGGCCCCTACCAATATGCCGTGCAAAAAACCATGGAACTATATGGCGTTGGACCAGTGCAGGGCATGGCATTCGGCTGGATTTTGTGGGGTGCTCAAACGGCCATCCTACTGATTTTTGGCGTAATAAGCCTGGCACTTTTACCACTTGTAAACAGAAACAAAAATGAAAAAACCCGAACTGCTGCTACAAAAGATATTCACCCCGGAAACGCTGCTTAGGCAAAGGCTTAGCTGGAAGGCATTAGGCAAAAAAGTGGCTTTTACCAATGGTGTATTCGACATTTTGCATGATGGGCATATACAATCATTGAGTACGGCCGCCCAACAGGCCGACTACCTCATAGTAGCCATTAACAGTGATGCCAGTACCAAACGGCTAAAAGGCCCTACCCGGCCTGTAAATAATGAAAGCACAAGAGCTTTGCTGTTAGCTTGTATGGCTATTGCAGATGCGGTAGTAGTGTTTGAAGAAGATACGCCGTACAAC
>CAXTDG010000328.1:0-5796 GCA_964242675.1 uncultured Chitinophagaceae bacterium | reverse complement strand
CTCTAAAGCACCGGAGGCAATTACCATAATGCTGTCATTTAGCTGGGCAATGTCCCAGCCACCATTGAGGTACAAACTATTACTATCGGTATGGTTGTTTTTATATTGATGCAACAGCTTCCTAGTAGCAACGTCGAAGGCAAATACACCGGTATTGCTGCTTACTACCCATAACCAGCCTTGCTTATCCAGCAATAGTTTGGGAGCACCACTTTTTAAATTATACATTTTGGTAAAAATGCCGTCCTCCCACCTCAATAAATTTCCCTGGTACGTACTTAACCATACTACCCCATGTCGGTCTTCTACTACCTGGTTAATCGTTTCGCCACTACATTCCGGTGGCTTCATGTATTCAGCTGTGTTAGTAGCGGGATTGTACTGCACCAGCACACCACCCTGGCAGCCCACTAATACTTTTCCACTTATTTTACGGCGGCAAAGGCTCCAGGTATATTCGGTTGCATTTTTATACCGCTGTTCCCATTCGGCAGGTAGTGGTGTACGGGTGTGGTATAATGATAATCTGCTTACTTTAAAATTTGTATCCAAAATGGCTATGCCCTGGCCCCATAAACTTATCCAAAGCGATTTATCGGGCATTTCCAACAGGCTGGTAATAGAGGGCTGTATTTTTGATTCGTCGAGGGTGTAGTTGATAACAGCCGCCCTGCCATTGTTACGGTTACAGTAGAACAGCCCGTTGTCGGTACCTGCACATCCGTTGCCATCACGGTCTTCCATCATCTGGTACACCTGGTTGCAGGTAATGCCCCGTGAGGGGTTACCAGCATTATTGATATTATAATGAAACCGACCGGTAGATTGGTCGAAATTGTGTAGTACATTACTACCGTACACCCAAAATTCACCCGAACGGGTGTCAAAAAACTGCGTCCATTCTGCATAACTCATCGGGCCTTCCCATAGCCCAATGGTGTCTGCTTTCAAAGCATGGCTGCCCGTACTATCAAAGCAATGCAATTGCTGACCGTTTTTGCCCCAGGTACCTATCCAGATGCGGCGCCTCATATCAATATACGCCTGCCGGGGACAATCCATTGTTTCTGGGTTACTCAATAGCGGTACCCGCTGCGGGTTAAAATCCTTTGACCACAGTTGTTTGCTCCGTTCGTCGTAAATGTAAAGATGAGCACAGGTACCTATTAGGAATTGCTTTTTTACTCCATCATAAAAAATTCCATTCTTGCTACGAGGTAGTTCCGCTTTGGGAATTTTAAAAAGCTGATTGTTGACAAACGTATTGGTGGCAGCGTTGTACTGTAGAATACTCTCCAATATTACATTCAGAAAAACCTGCCCGTTACTTCCCTGTATCATAATAAACTCGCCCCGTGGCCAAGCGGTACTATCCAGTTGTACAATACACTTATGATATGAAAAATCGGAAGGATCGAAGATGCCTACTTCGCCATATAGGTCAAAGCCTAGCAGCATTTTACCATTTGGCAAAGGCAGAATTTGCGATAGCTGCGTGTGCGGCATCAAGTCGTTGCCCGGTTTGCTTGCTTGTATATCTACAAACTTATTCCCATCGAAGCGCTGCAACCCATTTCCATTGCCTACCCAGATGTAGCCTTTTTTATCCTGGTGCAAAGCGGTAACCGTATTGCTATACAAGCCCAGGCTGCCCTCAATAGAAATGCGGGTGAACGACAGATTGGGCTGTGCATGCAATGAACAGCAGGAGCTAAGAAAAAGTAGTATGTATAAAAACCGTTTAATCATTTTTTGCCGGTAAAAAGTTTTAGTGTGATGAATGTGTGTTGATGAATTAGTACAGCTACACCGGTATGCTTAAGTTTACCTCTGTACCCTGGCCCGGTGCCGATTTAATATTGATGCTCCCGTTCAGAGAATCGGCCCGTTTGGTCATGTTGGATAGTCCGTTGCCATCCGCCCGTTTGGTTATAAAGCCCTGCCCATTGTCTTTCACAATTAGCTTCAGCCGCCGGTTGCTACACGATACCCGCACCACCACTTTATCAGCATTGGAATACTTAGCCGCATTATTCACTGCTTCTTTAAAAATCAGGAAAAAGTCTCGTCGGGCTGCCATGTTTAGCCGGGTGGTATATACATTTTCATCCACATGAAAATCCAGCCCCATATCTTTAGCTTCCAGCACATTGGTAGCAAATTCCCGCATACGAGCTGTTATTTTTTGCAGGCTATCATTGCTGGGTTTGATGCTCCATACAATATCGTCCATGGCTTCCATCATGCGCTGGCTATTATCGCTTATTTTAGTGAGATACTCCGATGTTTTTACGGTGTCTACGCTCATTTTCGTTTTGGCCATCGCACTTAAGATGTTGATGGTGCTAAGCGTACTTCCCATATCGTCATGCAGATCCCTGGCTACCCGATTGCGTAGTTTTTCCATGGCCAATAGCTTGCTGATACGAGCATTATGAATGGTATAAACAATACCAGCCACGACCAACACACATAAGCAAATAAACCAGCCGGTAGCCCAGAACGGTGGCCGGATGTAAATGTGCATTTCCGTAACGTTGGCAGATCGCTGACCACCTACCGTTTCACCATAAATTTTAAAGGTGTAATGACCTGGCGGCAGCAGCGAATAGGTACGGGAATAGGTGTTGTCGGCCACCTCCCAATCTTTATCAATGCCCTCCATTTGGTAGTGGTATACCAGCTTATCTTTCTGTGCAAAACTGAGGGCCGTAAAAAATAGAGTAAAGGAATTTTCATCATGTTTTAATCGTACCTCTGGCAGGTGCTGCAGCGAATCTACCGGCAGGTTTTGGCTAAATAGCCGAAACCCGGAAATGGTAATATTAGGCGGTGTTTGGTCTTTGCCAAGAACGGCGGGATCGAAGATGAGCAGCGAACTTCCACCACCAAACAAAATGCGGCCATCAGATGCTACGTAGTCGGCATTATCAAAAGACAACATGACATTTATTCCATCTTTATGGTCGTACGTGCTAATGCGATTATTTACGGGATTATAGCGGCACAAACCACTACTGGTCATAATCCATAAAAAGCCTTTGGCATCTACCCTTACACGGGTTACGCTGTTGGAAGGCAACCCATCCTGGTAAGTAAACTGGCGAACAGCGCCGGTTCGTTTATTAATAAAATCTAATGCACCAGCACCATACACCAAAATGCTATCATTCAGTTGATCTATATCGTAGCCCCGGCCACTATACAAGCTGCTGGCCGTATTATTTTTTGTGTAGTGCTGTATAATTTTTCCTAACACCGGATCAATGGCGTACACGCCATTTTCTTCTGTTGCCAGCCATACCCAGCCTTGCTTATCTACCAGCAGTTTACGAACAATGCTTTGTACATCTTGTACCAATGAAAAACTATCCTTTTCCCACTTTATCAGTCGGCCGGTTTTAGTAGCCATCCATACCGTTCCTTTTTGGTCTTCTGCTATGGTATAGATAGATGAACCGCCACATGCCTCCACCGTTCGGCATACGCAGGTGGTAGTAACCGGGTCATACTGAAGCAGTTTGTCGTTGTTGCACCCTATCAACACTTTCCCGGTGGTTTTTTGCCAGCACAAGCTTCGAAAGGAATAACCAAAAACCGTTTTTACCAGTTTCCCATTTTGCAACGCATAGAGCTTATTGAAAGGCAGGGTACTATCTCGTAAATTTTTGTCTATCCTCATTACTACTCCGCCCCATGCACAGCACCAAAAACTTTTGTCCGGCAGCTCTACAATATCCGTCATCTGAAACTTATTGATGCCCGGTTTTTCCAAAGAATAATTAATCACAGAAGCGCTGCCATTGTGCTGATCGGTGTAAAACAAGCCCCTGTCAGTAGATACCCAAATGTTGCCATCTCTATCTTCCATTACGTTGTAAGCAGTATTGAAAGTGATGCCCCTGTCAGGCCCCGTTACGTTGTTTAGATGGTAGCGAAAACGGCCTGCCAGTGCGTCAAAATCGTACAACGTACCAGGGCCATACATCCACAAATCGCCTTTGCTGGTTTCGTAAAAATGCCGGTACTCTACATATCCATTTTCGCCGTCTCGCAGGCCGTTTGTAGCATTGGGTATTTCATAACTACCAGTGCTATCGAAGCAATGCAGCACCTGGTAATCCAGCCAGTGGTGGGGCCAGTTAAAAATCCAGAGGCGGCGCTGCTGATCTATGTGCAATTCGGTATTGCCCTCGTTGACTGATGTGTTTTTGAGGATCGGTAAATTTTGCGGATTGTTGTCTTTTGTCCATAGCTGCCTGCTATGCTCATCATATATGGCCAGACCTTCTATACCTGCTATCCAAAATTGCTTTTTCGCCCCATCATGGTATATACCGGCCATATCCGGTATATAATCATTGGGTAAATGGAAAGGATTGGTGTTTAGGAAAGCGGCTTCCTTTTTAGAATATTCTAAGAAATACGTTCTGGAATTAACGATATAGATTTTACCGGTAAGCTTATCCCGCCACATTCCCAAGCCATTTTTAGCAAGCTGTTCTTTGCTTAAATCAACCCGCAGTTTATGATAGGTAAGGGTCGAAAAATTGTAAAGGCCAATCTCCCGAAGCCCGCTAAAATACAGGATGAGGGATTCTTCATCTAGCGGCTCTATCTGCGCCAGCAAATCATGTGGCAGGGGATCACTACCGTTTGTTTTTACCACCGCATCGGTAAACTTAATGCCATCAAACCGCTGCAGGCCATTGCCAGTGCCTACCCAAATAAAACCCTTTTTATCCTGATACGTCCAGCATACCCGGTTGCTCGAAAGGCCGGTACCATCTTCTGTAGAAAGACGTGTGAATAGTATTTTTTGCTGTGCTGATACAGATGGTAGCAGGCAAAATAAAGCCAATATGTAACCAAGGCACTTCATTATAAATACAAAAGTAACTTCCGGCAAACGGATGAAAAAAGCAGGACCGCAAAACCACATGTTTATGCGGTTGCCAACCAATGACTATAGGTGAAGAATGACTCATTGGTCAATAAACCATTCTTCTTTTCTGTACATAAAAATACCCTGCTTGTTAACCAGGTATTTCGCATATTCATGTTATAAATAAAGCATGGGCAAAATAACACTGCCAATCCTTGCATTTCTCGTTACATAAAAACCCATTCATTATTTCTTTCAGAAGATTATAAAATACTGTTGCTTTGTAAAAGGATTTTATTTGTATGCTTGCTGCCGAAACAAACTTTCTGTTAGAGAGAATGGCTGCCCATAACGATGAGCAGGCTTTGAAGCGGCTGTTTGACATGTACTACCCACGCCTGCTGCCCTTTGCTATATCTTTTTTAAAAAACAAGCCTGTGGCAGAAGAAGTAGTGGAAGATGTGTTCATCCGGTTGTGGCAACACCGGGCCAACTTGCCTACCATTACTAGCCTGGCAGCTTATCTTTTTACGGCTACTAAAAACGGGATTCTCAACTATCAAAAATCTGCTAAGAATCAACCCTATCTGGATATTGACCAGGCTAATCCTGACTTAAATGCGGCAGTAAAAAATCCGGAAGAACTGCTGATTTCCGCCCAGGCTTTACAAAATGTAAATGCTGTAATAGCAGCATTGCCACCCAAGTGCAGGCTTATCTTTCAGCTTATTAAAGGAGCCGGATTAAAGTACCGAGAAACGGCTGAGTTATTAAATATTTCTGTGAAAACAGTAGAAACCCAGATGTCGCTTGCCTTAAGAAAAATAAGCGAAGCCTTGCTGGAAGAAAGACAAAAAGCAGCCACTCAGCTGGGGCAAAAAAAATAATTTTCACTTAGGGGTAAATGCAGG
>CAXTDG010000327.1:0-5797 GCA_964242675.1 uncultured Chitinophagaceae bacterium | reverse complement strand
GGTTTACGATGGTGATTACTTTATCTCCTCCTTTTTCTCTTACAAAGGAAACGACCTGGCTCATTTTATCATTCTTTATCCGTACCATTTCGCCACCCCATTTTCCATTCCAGAGGGCCTGGTTGGCATGTTTTAGCAGAAACAGTTTGGTGAAGATGCCAGCAATGGTGTCCGGTTTCCACTGGATTGGATCTTTATCAACAAACTTAAGGTAACGATCTAGCCCGGCTTCTTGTCCACTGTAAATGAGGGGCATCCCATCCATAGTAGCTGTAAGAACTATAGCGGCTTGCAGGCCTTTTCCGAAGTTGGAAAACTGATTGCCTTCCCAGGCATTTTTATCATGATTGTCGGTAAAATTTAAGCGATATGCATTGGGAGGCCAGATGCTTACATGCTCGGCAATGTAGCCGCCGGTAAGGGCATCTACCGAACCGCCTTTCGTTGTAATGGCATGTAAATTATCCCACAGCAGCCAGGAATAAGTTATGTCGAATGCTCGTTTGTGTAGGTCTCTGTCGGCAGCTTCGGCTAGCATAAAAACGGGTTTTACCTGATCTAGTTCTTTTCGGGCGGTCTCCCAAAAGTCGATGGGAACGAAAGAAGCAACATCGCAGCGAAAGCCATCGAGGTCGGTTTCTTTTACCCAGTATTTCATTGCCTCCGTCATGAATTTGCGAAGGCCCGGCTGACTGTAGTCCAGGTCAATAATATCGTCGTAATCCCGCCAGGGCGTTGATACAAAACTACCTTCCCGGTTTTTGATGTACCAATCGGGATGCTGTGCTACCAGCGGATTGTCCCATGCCGTATGGTTGGCCACCCAATCAAGTATCACATGCATTCCCATGCTGTGGGCGGTAGTTATCAGGTGCTTAAAATCAGCCAGCGTTCCAAATTCTGAATTTACACCGTAATAGTCTTTTACCGAGTATTCGCTACCCAAACTACCCTTACGGTTTTTTACACCAATTGGGTTAATGGGCATGATCCAGAGAATATCTACCCCCATGTTTTTCAGTCGGGGCAAATGCGTTTCAAAAGCTTTGAACGTTCCTTCGGGGGTGTACTGTCGCACATTCACTTCATAAATAGTGGCATTTTTCGTCCAGTCGGGGTGTTGAATTTCTACGTATTCTTTGGGTTGATAGGCCGTCTTGCTATCACTGGAAACGGTTGGGCTGGTGTTGCTTTGGTTGGTCGATGGATGGCAGGCAACAAGCAGCCATCCTACAGTAAATAAGAAGGAAAATATTTTCAAGGCAAAGCATTTAGAAATGGAAAAGTAAAACAATTGCCAGCAGTTTTATTAATCGAAATAAACTGGGTACACTGATGACTGGCCAAGCGTTTATAATGAAAGCTAGTTGAAGGAACTGTAAACTCGACTGGAAAATCAATCAACCTGAACCTTTACTTTTGCCGCCCTTATGGCAACTGACAATACCTTTCAAAATATCATTAGCCACGCTAAAGAGTATGGCTACATTTTTCAAAGCAGCGAAATATACGATGGCCTGGCTGCGGTGTACGACTATGGCCAAAACGGTGCCCAGCTCAAAAAAAACATTCGGGATGCCTGGTGGAAAAGCATGACCCAGCTAAACGACAATATTGTGGGTATTGATGCTGCCATCTTTATGCACCCCACCACCTGGAAAGCCAGCGGCCACGTTGATAATTTCAGCGACCCAATGATTGACAATAAGGATAGCAACAAACGCTACCGGGTAGATCATTTGATTGAAGCAAAAGCCGATGCCTTAAAAGCGGAGGGCAAGGAGATAGAAGCGAATAGCTTGCTGGAAGAAATGGACATGTTGCTGAAAAATGATGACCTGGCCGGACTGAAAGACCTCATCGTAAATAACAAGATTGCCTGCTCTATAAGCAACACAGTTAACTGGACGGATGTACGCCAGTTCAACCTGATGTTCAGCACCGAACTAGGTAGCGTAACCGATGAAGCCAGCACCGTTTACCTACGGCCCGAAACGGCACAGGGTATTTTTGTAAATTTCCTGAACGTACAGAAGAGCGGACGGATGAAAATTCCGTTCGGTATTGCCCAAACTGGCAAGGCTTTTCGCAACGAAATTGTAGCCCGGCAGTTCATCTTTCGGATGCGGGAATTTGAGCAGATGGAAATGCAGTATTTCATTCGCCCCGGCACCCAAAAGGCCGAGTACGAACGTTGGAAAGAAGAACGCCTGCGCTGGCATGAAGAAGTGATTGGTACTCCTCCTGAAAAACTGAAATTCCACAACCACGCAAAACTGGCCCACTATGCCGATGCGGCGGTTGATATAGAATTTGAATTTCCATTTGGCTTTAAAGAACTGGAAGGTATCCATAGCCGTACCGATTTTGACCTAACGCAGCACCAGCAGTACAGCAAAAAGAAGATACAGTATTTTGATAATGACCTGAACGAGCAGGGCAAGCCGTATGGCAATTATGTGCCGTATGTAATTGAAACTTCTGTTGGTTTAGATCGATTAGTATTGGCTGCCTTATGCAATGCTTACGCTGAAGAAAAATGGACAAAGGAAGATGGTAAACCAGACGAAAGAGTAGTACTGCGTTTTCCAGCCCGTTTAGCACCGACAAAACTTGCGGTGCTTCCATTAGTAAAAAAGGATGGCTTGCCAGAAATAGCCCAACAACTAATGAAATTGTGCCGGCCTGAATTCTCTACTTTTTACGAAGAAAAAGACAGCATTGGTAAACGGTATCGCCGGATGGATGCACTTGGTACACCGTTCTGCGTAACCATCGATCATCAAACCAAAGAAGACGACACGGTAACCATCCGCTACCGGGATACGATGCTGCAGGAACGAATTTCCATTACGGAAGTAGTGGCAAAAGTGAAGGCAGCTTTGCAATAATTTGAATTAGTTTTTTTTGAAAATGCTGTTCCATTGCGAACAGCATTTTCTTTTTACATTGCTTTTATGAAAAGAAGCCTTGCTGCTCTTACAACTTTTTTGCTGCCTGTTCTTTTGCAGGCTCAGGTAGATAGTACTAATTATGGAAGAGCTGAGATGGTTGATACCGCCGATTCCGATCCGGGATTATTTATGTTTATGATGTTCTTCCTAATGTTGTTTGTAGCTGTCATTCTTTTTACGGCTATTCTTACCATTCTTATTGCTGCATTTACCGTCTTACTTGTATTTACAGGTGTTATATCGGCTTCGGTTCTTACAGGTTTATACCACCAATCTTTCGCCAAAGGCGCTACTACGTTTGTACGAATAATGCTGCTACTGGCGGGTACAGGAGTAGGTTTTATGGTTGGAGTGGCAGCAATTTTTTTGAAACTTGTCCCATTGTCTCATTTCACCACAATGGCAGTGAGCATATTGCTGGGCCTGGTTGCGGGTTGGGTTACCACTAATTTATTTCTCAAAACAAGCCGATTACTTATGCAAAAAGTAATGGCTAAAAAAGGGTAGCAATAATCTATTACATCACTACTTTCTTCTCGCCACCATCAACACCTTTTAAAAATTTAATCAGGCCAGTCATAAACGTTTGCTGGTCATCGTACAGGCTCATGTGGCTGCCGTTGGGGCAAATAAGTGAGCTACCGTTCTGTACTTGCGTAGCCATCCATTTCATGTGTTCCGGGTCCATCGTATCCCACTTGCCACCAATGGTTAGCGTTGGTATTTTTAGTTTCGGCAAGTCTTTGCTGCGATCCCATTTTTCCAGTTTGCCACTGATGCCAAATTCGCTTGGGCCTTGCATAATTACATACAGCGACTGGTTCATTTTACCCAGCGACCGGGTAACGGGCTCAGGCCATTGTGCCAGTGGAAAACGACAAAGGTGTTGCTCATAAAAATTAGGGTACAGCAGCGTCATGTATTTCGGGTTTTCAAAGTCTTTTCTGGCTTCTATCTGCCGGATGGTGTCCAGCACTTTAGGGTTCATTTGCTTTGCCAGTACTTCATCGGCGTACTTGCCGTACGCCGGGCAACTGCTCATCATATTGCTGATGATAAGCCCCTTTAAATGTTGCTGATATTTCATTGCATATTCCATTGCCAGTATGCCTCCCCAGGAATGCCCTAGCAAATAAAAGTTGGTGCTATCAAGATGTAGCGCCTGTCGTATCTGCTCCACTTCTTCTACATAACGGGCCAAATGGTATAAACTGGTATCCTTGGGATTATCGCTGTTGCCGCAGGCAAGCTGATCGTAGTAAATAAACTCTATATTTTCTTTAGGTAAAAAGCTTTCCATGCACTCAAAATATTCATGTGTAGCGCCAGGGCCGCCATTGAGCAACAGCAGCTTTATAGTAGGATTATTGCCAAAGCGTTTCGTCCATACTTTGAACGTGCCTTTGGGTGTATTGATGGGAATAATTTGAATGCCGCCGGTTTTTAATCCATTGGATGAATCAGTAAAATAGGAGGTTGCAGCAGTGTCGTTTTTATCGTTTTTTGGGCTGCATCCAACAGTTAATAGCAGGGTTGCCAAAACAGTTAATTGCAGAAAACATTTGATTATTCTCATGCAGCTAATGTAGTTCCATTCTGCTGTTTAAGCTAGTAGCCATATCAGCAATTACCCGCTAATTAAAAACGGTAACTCAGCTTCACATCCGAAAAATCAGCGTTATCAGCATTGGCTCTTAAGCCTACTCCCAATTGAAAGTGTTTGCCAAACAGGTAACTCAGATCGTACTGCTGATAAACTGCTGGAATATGTGCTGCTTGCTTTACCACGTAAATACCAATTTGCTGGCTAAATGTAACCGGGCCAATCAGGAAGGCATGTCCGCCATGAATGCCTAGCATTAGTGGGTTGGCATTTGTGACGATGGAGTTGGGTTCGTTTATACGATAATGCATGTAATAGCCGGTGATTCCAGCTGTAAAAGCATTGGTATTTGTAAAGGCTTTAGTGGCTTGCAGCGTAAGGCCGCCAACGAAAGTTCGCTTACTAAACCGCTGCGGATTGTAGCCTTGCGGCGGCGTATAGAATAGTCCGGCATCGTACATTATCCGGCGGCTGGTGTAGTGTATATTCCGGTTGCGGGTATACCTGGGCAATGCACTTCCATTAGGCGTATAGGTAAGTCCCACTGCGGCAGAGGTCCAGTTGATGCCGGTATTGGGCTTGCGAAATTCGCCATTGGAGGTATGATGAAAAGCGCCGTTAGCAGTTATGGAAAAGTGATCTGCAAACCGGTAGCTAAACCCAATACCAACATGCATATATGGGTTGATGTGCTGACTGTATGTGCGGTTGGTTGGGTTGGTTTCCACATTACTCGGGTTCGATAAATAATCAGCCCCAATGCCAGCCCGGTAATAAGCTAGTAAGCGATTGCCAATGCGATACTCCGGCTGAATGAAATAAGAGAGCATAGTACCATGGCCCAAGATGGACAGATCGAAATTGAAGTAGTTGAGCATCAATCCACTGGTGATGAAAGCGCCACTTCGATTCCAGCTTCCGTAGTTGATATTTCGATGGGCTAGCTGCAATTCCAGGCCATACGGATGAGCACCTTTAATGTTTCGTGCAGCCACAGTATGAGCGATGGTTTCACCAATGCGGGCCTGCAAACTGAAAACGGACTGCAAAGGCTGTGCACTGGTATCTGCTTGCGAAAAACATTTGCCGAAGGCGAAAAAGAAAATGGCAGCAAAAAAAAACTTCATGTACAACAAGTACGGGTGGCAGGGGAGACTGGTTTAGCTCGATAGCATTGTGTATTGCAAAATCATTATTAAAATGAGGATGGTATTATGTAGAAACAAGACATGTCTTGACT
>CAXTDG010000326.1:0-5800 GCA_964242675.1 uncultured Chitinophagaceae bacterium | reverse complement strand
GTGTTTTATTTTTATTGCGAATTTTCAACAGAACGGCATTTTCAAAACCGCTACGCTTATATTCAGGCCGTAGCTTAGCTTATTACATTGCTTGAAAAATCAAGAAAAGTCTGTTTTGTATTTGCTGAACGTGTTTGTAAGTAGTTCAGTAAAAGCTGAATAGAAATCAGTTTTACAGTTAAAGACAACAAGTCATTACGGTCGTTTGCAAAAAAAAGAGGGACAACTGAAATGAAGTTGTCCCTCTGCTAAGCCTTATTTGCTGTTATACTGTTCGTCTGTCACATGTTCCATCCAGTCAACCACTTTACCGTTCAAGTTTTCCTGAATAGCTATATGCGTCATGCCGGTGGTGGCGGTGGCACCATGCCAGTGTTTTTCGGCGGGCGCAAACCACACCACATCTCCCGGATGGATTTTTTCTACCGGGCCACCTTCCCGCTGCACCCAACCACAACCGGCGGTAACAATTAAAGTTTGCCCCAATGGATGCGTATGCCAGGTGGTACGGGCACCAGGCTCAAAAGTGACGGCGGCAGCTGCTCCACGTCTCCATTCATTAGCACTAAATAACGGATCTATTCGTACCGCTCCGGTGAACCAATCTGCTGGCCCTTTACCGGATGGCTGTGAACCTAATTTTGTTATTTCCATAGCTTACTTCTTCTGTTTGAAATACGCACTTATATATAAAAACCATTCCGGTTTATTATTGTGCAGCATCATTGTTGATTTATATGGTGTGTAAAGAGGCAGAATTAATTATCAGAAGGTGCCCATGTCTCATTTGGGAAATAGGGTATACAAATGCCGTATAGATAAAGTCAGCACTTTCCAGATTTCATCCAGAAACACAAATCAATTTTAATTTAAGTTCTAACTCAATCCAGATCGAACACATATGAATAACTGGTTTTTGCTGGCCCTTCTTTCAGCGTTATTCGCTGCTCTTACCGCCATCTTCGCTAAAATAGGGATGAAGGGCGTGGATAGCGATTTGGCCACTGCCATTCGTACCGTTATTATTTTAGTGCTGGCATGGAGCATTGTTTACTTCCGCAACAAAACGGGTGGGCTGGCTACACTTACCCGGCAAAACTGGACTTTTCTCCTGCTAAGCGGCGTGGCTACCGGTTTGTCGTGGATATTCTATTTTCGGGCCTTACAGATAGGTAAAGTATCACAAGTGGCACCGGTTGACAAATTGAGTGTTGCCATTGCCTTTATTTTATCGGTGGTGTTTTTAGGCGAAGCTGTTAGCTGGAGAACCGGCCTTGGTGCAGCCTTTATTATACTAGGAACATTTATTATTGCCCGCCAATGAAAGTACTGATAGTAGAAGATGAAGCAGCCCTGGCCGAAAGCATACAGGCCTACCTGCAAAACGAACATTTCGTGTGCGAATGGGCAGCCGACTTTCTTACCGCTATGGAAAAGGTGGAGCTGTACGATTATACCTGCATTATCCTCGACATTACGCTGCCCAATGGCAGCGGGCTGGAAATTTTAAAAGAACTGAAGCGGAATGGCAAAGCAGATGGCGTATTAATCGTGTCCGCAAAAAACTCGCTGGATGATAAAGTGGCCGGCCTGAAGGCTGGCGCAGATGATTACCTGACTAAACCATTTTATTTGCCGGAACTAGCGGCCCGGGTAGCTGCTATTGTGCGGCGGAAAACTTTTGGCGGCCAACAAATCATTCGCCTGGGCGACCTGGAACTCCACATTGTTGAAAAGACTTTTCATGCCCAGGGAGTGCCTTTGTTACTTACCCGCAAGGAGTACGATTTACTGGAATATTTCATTAGCAATAAAAACAGGGTGATTGGTAAAGATGCTATTGCCAGCCACCTGTGGGGCGATGATATGGATATGGCCGAGAGTTATGACTTTATATATAGCCAGATAAAAAATCTGCGTAAAAAACTGGCGGCTGCGGGTTGTGGCGACTACCTGAAATCGGTGTACGGTATGGGGTATAAATTTTCGGTTGCCTGATACCGGCTGTTTCTTTTCCAAAGTCTTTACAGAATTGCCGGATACGTTTGATCAAATAAATTTCTGATATGAAAAAGATCATTTTATCCCTAACTGTTCTATTCTCGACAGCTATCGGTTTTGCCCAAAATACTCCAGATGCTGTAAAGGCTGCTTTCGCTAAAAAGTTCCCTGGCGTTACCGTAAAAAAATGGGATGCGGAAGACGGAAAGTATGAAGCCAACTTTACCCAAAGTGGTAAAACAATGTCGGCCACATTTAGCGCTGCCGGTGCCTGGGAAGAAACAGAAACCGATATAAAAACATCAGAACTACCTGCTGCTATTACCAGCTATATTAAAACAAACTACAAGGGCAAATCCATCAAAGAAGCAGCCATTATTAGCAACCCCACTACAGAAAAAATGTATGAAGCCGAAGTAGGTGGTACAGACCTGCTATTTGATGCAAACGGAAAGTTTATAAAAGCGGTGAAAGAAGCGCCGGATAAAGAAGATGAAAAGCATTAAAGCACATCATCCGCAAAAGCCATACAGCTTTTGAAGCATCTTTTCTTCAATTCGTAATACCTATTTATCAATCAAAAAAGTATTGATTGATCCCACCTTTTAAGAGCCATCCATTTGTAGTAATGAGATATAAAAAACTCTTAGTAACCGGCATTTCTCTTTTTAGCTTTGGGTTTCATTCAATCGGGCAATACCATGTGTTGCCCGATTCTTTATGTAAAATAGAACCGAAGCCCGTAATCATTACTAAGCCGGTTACAGTCCGGTCATTTTTCATACCGGCAGCACTTATTATTACCGGTGCTCAAAGTATTCATAGCAATTTTTTTATATCGAACGATGAAGTAAAAGAAGAAAGGGATGAACACTTTATTCGCTTCCATACTTCGGTTGATAATTATTTACAGTTTGCTCCTATTGCTGCCGGGTATGGTATGTTGTTCAATTATCCGCAACATCGGTTTTGGCCCTATACCAAAAAGGTATTGCTAACAGAAGCTATAATGATGGCATTGGTGTACCCAACAAAGCAATTGGTTGGTGAGCAACGACCCGACAATAGCACTGCTAATTCATTCCCCTCCGGCCATACGGCGCAAGCTTTTGCGGGTGCTACTATTTTTTGCGATGAATTTGCCCGACACAATTTTTGGCTACAGGCATCCGCTTATTCTGGTGCTGCCGCTATTGGCGTTTTTCGGGTATTGAATAACCGGCACTGGGCAGGTGATGTACTAGCGGGTGCAGGCTTTGGAATTTTGTCAGCTAAATTATCTGAATGGATATTGGACCCACATGGTCATAAAAGCCATCAATCATTTAGTAGCCTTTAATCAAAATCAATTTTATCAATCAACTTGCCTTGTTGATAATAGTACGCTTCGTACGACTTCCCCGAGAAAGAATGCACTGCTTCAATCACAATCTTATCAGCCTCTTTTTGCTGCGCCAATACATTTAGCTGTTGAGATTGAGAAAGTATATTGAACGGAATAACCTGTTCAAATTCAAAACCTTCATCGTAGGTTAGTTCCAGCGAAACAGATGCTCCCTGCCATTGCAATTTTGCTTCTGCTCCGCTACTTACAAATGCGGTGGAAAGACTTGCATTGTTTTGAATAAAAACTGCAGTGCCAGCTTGCGCAAGAATAACTCCACCCGACAAAACCATAGCGGTGTAACCGATTTTCTGAAACAGTTTTTCGCTCATAAATGGCAATACGTACTTCATGGTGAAAGACGATAGCAGCCCTGCTAATGCTACGGCACAGCCTACCCCAATTACTTTTAACGAGATTAGCCCGAATAGCGTGTACCGCACCAATTTAATAAGATGCAAAACAATTTCGTTGGCTGCCCTCGTCGCCACTATTTCCTGTTTTGTAAGGTTGTACCGCAGGTAAAACCGGTTGAATACTAACCCAACTGCACCTGTGAGGCCAGATAGCAAACCTGTCAAAAAACCAATTACGATCAACAGGCCTTTTTTAGGATTGCTGCCCTCGGTAATCTTCGATTGTTTCTTTAGCAGGAATACCAGATTGCTGATAAGGAAAAGACTAATAATAATTTCAAGATAAACAGGGTTGACAAACTTTAAAAGCCAGGCACCCAACCATACGGCAGGTATAGCCGGGGGAACAAAAACCTTGACAATCTTCCAGGAAATATTTTTATAAAAAATAGCAATACGAGAAGCAGAACTGGTGAAGGTGCCAATGGTAAGCCCTGCCGGAACCTGGCTTACCGGCAACAGCCTGCCTAAAACCGGCAATAGAATAAGACCTGCCCCGCCGCCACAAATAGCACTTAGCGCAAACGCTAAGTAACTTATTGCAAATACAATTAGAAGCGTAATGAACATCAGGAACGTATTAACTTGTTACACCAATTAGTCCTGATAACTATCCTTCCGGTGATTGAACGTCCTGGTTATTTTCTTTCTCTTTTTTAAACTCCAGCTTGCCAAACCGCCAAGTGAAATTGAGGCCGATAGAGCGGTACGGAATACGCCGCAAACTATTGGTGGTAAAGTTGATGCCGTATAAAATAGTAGCCTGATTTACATAATTGCTGAAGAAATTATTAGCTACCAGCGCCAGGCTACCTTTCTTATTCCAGAATTGCTTACGCAGTGCCAGGCTGTAAGTAGTAAAGGAGGGATACTTGCCTTGCAGTTCGTTTCTAGCAGAATTGAAGTTGCCAAAAAACTCGCCTACAAACGATTTACTGAACTGGTACGTAACGTTGATATTGGTGCGATAATTCAGGCTGGTAGGGTTTCTGCCCAGGTCTATTCCGTTAATGATGTGGCGCCTGAAAAAGAAGCCATTGAGCCGAACACCCAACTTCTGTGTAGGATGCAAATCACCAAACAGGTTGAGGCCCATATTCTTTTCCGTACCAATATTTTCCCTGGTGTTTACCGACACGTTTGTGTAGGTAGAATCGCCAACGAGCAGTGATGAATAAAAGGCTACATAAGGTTGAATATCGTTGCGGTTGTTGCGATAAAATGCAGTGGCCATAAACGAGCCAAAACTACCAAAATCGAGATTGTAAGACAGTTCGTAGCGACTACCTAGTTCCGGCAACAGGTAAGGGTTTCCGGCTGAAATATTTTTAGGATCGGTCGTATTTACAAACGGATTCAAATCGCCATAATCGGGCCGCTCAATCCGCCTGGAGTAGCTAAGTTTTATTGACTGGTTTTCGCCCAGTTTCCGTGAAAAATAAATGGACGGCACAAAGGTGTTGTAGCCCGGATTATTAACCTGGTGCTGGGCGTTAGAATAGAAGGAATTGATCTCCGTACGTTCGTAACGGGCACCCAGTTTTGCATCGAACCAATTGCTTACCGGCAGGGCTACTTCTGCATACAGGGCATATACTTTTTGATGATAAGTGAGGGAATTTGAAACCGCCGTATCGTACAGATAATTTTTAGTGGCCGGCTGTAAACTATATACATCTGCATTGCTGGTAATATCGTTGAATGTGATGCGGCCACCAACACCCATCACCACATCTTTTCGCAATGGCTGCGTATAATCAACCGATACCTGCGACTCGCTTTCCTTTCCAAAATTGAAATTGTTGATGCCATAGTAAACAGAATCTTGTGGTAGTAATGACTGGAAGTTATTGTTGGCATTGTTTCGCTTGCCCAGGCTGGTATTTCCACTTATTTCCAGCGACTGATCTTCTTTGGCAAATGTTTTCTTATAGCCAATACTGGCATCTACCGAATGAAAATCATTATTGCTGCTAAGATTGTTGCGGGTAAAAATATC
>CAXTDG010000325.1:0-5801 GCA_964242675.1 uncultured Chitinophagaceae bacterium | reverse complement strand
CCTTAGCACTTACCTTCTCTACATCCGCCGCTATTTTATCAATAAAATAAAACTGGTCGGTAATGGCTTTCAGATTGCTCACCAGTTGGCGGGTATTGGTATCATATTGCTTTGCTTCAATTTCCTGGCGCCGCTGCTGTAGCAGTTGATTAATTTTATCTTCTAAAGCCCGTGTTTTTTTCTCTTCTTTCTGAGGTGGTGTTGGGGCAGGCTTTTCCAAGTGCTCAACAATATCTAGGGCCTGCTGCATCCGCTGGGTGCTGGCATCTATCACGGGTATATATTCCTGTAAAATTTGTTCCGGTTGCAGGTGATCGGCGTAGTAAGCCAGCGTAGCAATATGGCTGGTAAGCGTATGGCTACTTACTACAAACTGGTGTAGCAGGGCCGCATTGCGTTGCTTCCAGCGGGGTTCATTCAGCATTCGGTTTAGGGCATCGGTCAGGTTGGCCAAGGCTACCCAGCTTTGTTTACGGGCACTGTTCCGCTCTGTACGGTCAATGGTTTTGCCTGTAAAAGCCTGTGTGATGAGTTGATAATAAGCTAAGTTTTGTCTCAGCACCGCAGCAATGTATCCATCAATGGTTTGATGCTCCCAAACGGGCGGCAGTAGGAAGCTAAAAATAAGCGCTACCACCCCACCGAGGGCCGTATCAATTACTCTTTCTCTCAAAATAGTATTAAACTCTTTTGGCTCCAGCAGGTGAAACATGAGCAACAGGTAAGTAGTCATTAAAATGACGCTTACAAAATACTGCCGCCGGGTAAAGGAGTAGGAGGCTGCCGCAAATAACACCAGCAGCACCATAATAGCCGTTTCATTTTTAATAAGATATAATATCAGCACCCCTAACGCTGCCCCAATGGCGGTACCAGCCATACGTTCAAAGTTTCGCTTGCGAGTAAGGCTGTAAGCAGGTTTAATGATAACTACCACGGTAAGCAATACCCAGTACGGATGCCCAAACGGCAAAATGCTGGTAAGCACATACGCAAATAAGGCTGCCAACGATAGCCGCAGCGAATGCCGGAAAATATTGGAGTCGAAACCCAGGTTATCAACTATTAAGCGGGGATCAATGGGCTGATGCTGAATAAACGTTTCGGGGCTAATAGTTTGCACTTTATTGCGCCGCAGCTTGACATCGTAGGTAGTGTAGTGGTGCAGCGTACGAACACGGACCGCCACATCATCAATGCTATCTAATATGTGCCGTAGGCTAATAAATCCTTCCAGATTTTGCGGGTTCAAAATTTTCATCCGCAGGTCATGCAGGTGGTCTCGTTCTTCTGAAAGCTGTTTATCAATCTGCTTGCGATAGCCACTACGCCGACCACTTTTTACCGCCAGGCCAATTTTATCCAGTTCGCTGGCTAGTTGTACAATCAATTGCTGGTATTCTTCCAGTATCCCGGTTTCGCTGAAGTAGGCATGAAGTTTTTCATAATCCTGGTGGCTGGTCATGGCCAGCTCAAATAGTTCGGTAGTATCTAGGAACAGCATCATTAACACCCGGCCGGTGTGGGTAGATTCTTTTACAATACTGCGGGTTTTAAATAACAGTTCCGTCACCAGGTTTTGCTTTTCCTGCATAGAGCGTTGCGTATCCAGTAGGTGCTGGTAGGCAGCATCGTAGTTCACATCTTTTTGATAAAGAGAAGCTTTGATACGCAGGTAATCCGCTGCCGAAAGGATATAATCGCCTAGAGCCTGCTGTACCAGTTTGTAAGGCCAGATGGTGTATAGCACAACGCTTAGCAGCAGGTACCAGCCACTACCCGCCGCCAGCAGGAGGGCATTTTTAAAAATTTCCCAGCCTTCATATTTATAATGGCTTTGCAGTACCAGTACTAAAATAGCGGCTAGCCCAACCGAAGTAGCCCTGGCTCCAAATACACCCAGCATGGAAAAGAAAAAACACCCAACCGTAAGCCAAATGGCAAATATTATCGGTACATGTATGGCAAAAGCAGTGACGATGGCTACGATGAAAGTGATAATACTACAGGCGACCAACCCATTGCGCCGATGGTGGATAGGCCCTGGTGTATCGGTAATGCCAACCGCTAACGCACCTAACGAAATAGTAAGCCCTACTGGTAGCAGGTTGAGGTATCCGAATAGAAAAGCAGGCAACAGGATACCAATGGTCATACGAATACCGCCGGACACATAGTGGCTGTTTAAAAAGCTGCGATATTCCTTCAGGTAATCCATGCGGCAAAGATTTGTGATTTCAGCATTTGAATAAATATTTCGTTCTGCACGGGCTTTGCTTAAGAGAAGAGAAAAAAAGTTGGGCAAAAGCCAGTTGATAGGAAATGCCCGAAACAGTATATAAATACATTCCACCATGGTATTCCTGGTAAGGGCCTTCTGTCCTCCGTCTTATTTTACTTTACTTAATACTGCTTTATGAAAAAAGTATTTAGCTGCCTGTTAGTTGTTTTTGCTGTCTTTTCCTGTAAAAATGAACCCACCACCCCGGCAAAAATTGTACACTTGGATTCTACGGTTTCCAACAAAATAGCACCATTGGTGACGGTGACAAACGATACACTGATACGGATGTTTTTTAAGATTGCTGATACCGGCACTATTGCATCTGCACAAGGATTTATAAATGGAGAAACTTCGGTGATTTGTGAAGTAACGATTCAAAGAGCGGATAGCATCCATGCAACCGTGACCCCGGAAGAAATCAACGGCAATGTGCGTTTTGCCCAAATCATTTTGCCGGATGGTAAAGCCGATGGCCCGTTTGGCAGGGAGCTAAAATATGCAACGCCACAAACCGGTACCTACCGGCTTCGCATTAGCGAAAACCAGATGGCGGGTGATAAATGGAAGGGAAATTTTAAGGTGAAGGTGTGGGTGAAGTGAGGCTAATAACACTATGCTAAAGGCTTCCTGTTACATTTTTTCCTGAAACCTTACTTTTGCCGCCCTGAACGACAATGTCGCCAGCCGACAGTTTTCGTTCATCACTTTATCTTATTGTTCTACTCTGTCATTTGCAGGTTGTGTCCCGGTCAATTTCGGGATTTGCATATTGGCAGGTTTGCAGATTTAAATACTATGGCAGATATTTTTGAAAGACTGGTAAAAAACTACGGACCTATTGGCGAGCACCGTAAAAATGCACATGGCTACTTTGCTTTTCCCAAGCTAGACGGCCCTATTGGCAACCGGATGCAGTTTCGGGGTAAGGAAATGATTATCTGGAGCCTGAATAATTATTTAGGCTTAGCCAACCATCCGGAAGTACGCAAGATAGATGCAGATGCTTCAGCTGAGTTTGGCCTGGCCCTACCCATGGGTGCCCGTATGATGAGCGGCAATAGCAACAACCACGAGCAACTGGAAAAAGAACTATCTGAGTTTGAGCAAAAAGAAGATACCATTTTGCTGAACTACGGCTACCAGGGCATTATGAGCGCTATAGATGCACTATGCGGCCGCCACGATATAATTGTGTATGATGCTGAAAGCCATGCCTGCATTATTGATGGCCTGCGACTGCATCCTGGCCACCGCTATGTGTATAAGCACAATAATGTAGAAGATTGCGAAAAACAATTGCAACGTGCTACCGACCTTATTGCTAAGCAAAAAGCAGGTGGCATTTTGATTATTACTGAAGGCGTATTTGGTATGGCTGGCGACCAGGGCAAGCTAAAAGAAATAGCTGCGTTGAAAGAAAAATTTGAGTTCCGTTTATTGGTAGATGATGCCCACGGCTTTGGAACATTAGGTGCAACCGGCGCTGGTGCTGGCGAAGCCCAAGGTTGCCAGGATGCTATTGATTTATACTTCAGCACGTTTGCTAAAAGCATGGCTTCTATTGGTGCTTTTATGAGTGGGCCTAAAATTATTATTGACTATATCCGCTACAATATCCGCAGCCAGATTTTTGCTAAAAGCCTGCCGATGCCATTGGTAATAGGCAACCTGAAACGCCTGGAAATGCTACGCAGTATGCCGGAGCTACGGGAAAAACTCTGGTACAATGCCCGTAAACTACAGGAAGGCTTGCGGGAAAGAGGCATTAATATTGGTAAAACTGATAGCGTAGTAACACCCGTGTATCTGCAAGGTGATATACCTGAAGCAACTGCCATGGTGATGGACCTGCGGGAAAACTATAAAATATTCTGCTCCATTGTGGTGTACCCGGTTATTCCTAAAGGGCAAATCATCTTTCGCCTTATTCCCACCGCTGCCCATACCGATGCGGATATTGAAGAAACCCTGAATGCCTTTAGCGAAGCAAAAGCCAAGTTGGATGCAGATGAATATAAAGTAGATGATGTGCCAGATATGGCAGGTTATAAAGATAATAAAAGCGCCGGTTGATTAACCGGCGTTTTTTATTAAATAGTAAACTTGGTATTTATTCTAATGATTCTAAAAAGTCTAAGTAGTCTACTACTTCATTCTGGATAACTTCCTATACAATTTCATAACTAACACCGAAATAATGATGGATTAGTCGGTTTCTAAAATCAGTTAGTTTCCGCCATTCTATTTGAGGCGTATTTAATTTAAATTCTGGACTAATAAAGTTGACCGCTTCTCCTGCAATCTAAAAATTTCTAATTACCGCATCTCTAGTGATTTTACTATTCATAAAATCATCGTAGCTCATTCCTTTTGTATAGTCGAGTACGGAGCGAAATGCCAGAATTATATCCTCTTTTAATAATTCATCATCTCGTTTAGACATAAATTAGATCAGGTTGAATAGCTTCAAAATATTTCGGTTGAATACCATTTTTACTAACAACCTGTATTTCTATGTCAAACAGATTATCTAACTCATACACCATATCCAAAAAACGAAAACCTAGTGGGTTAGTATGGCTTACCAAAATGTCAATATCACTTTTAGGCGTTTGCTCGTTGCGGCTATAACTACCAAACAAAGCCAACTCATTTACAGTATATTTTTCCTGTAAATGAGGTTTTACAGCTTTCAATTTCTCGATGATTTCCGCTATATGAATAATGCCATTTTCCTGAGTAGCCATTTCTATTTTCTTTCCATAAATGTATGAAAATTAGGTGTAGTTGAATATTCAATGCTTCTTAAGAAAAATCCACCTCTTATTTCTTCAATTCACTTAAGCAACTTTTACGTTTCCTTTTTGTGATTTTTGCTACGGAGGCATCCTGCATTACCACATTGTCACTTCCAATTTGTTTTACAAAATGTTTGTTCACCAGGTGGCTGCGATGGGTGCGTACAAAACCAAACGGCTTTAATAACTCCTCGTAACATTTAAGCACTTTGCATACAATGAAAGGCCGTTGCCCATTGGCATACACGATTGTATAGTTATCACTAGCTTCCATTCGGATAATATTAGCACTAAAAAAATCGTGACTACCTCTGCTATCATTGAGTTGTAAATAGAGATTAGCCAGGTTGATATTTTGAAAAGTAATTTGTTGCATAATTATTTGTTTTATCTGTTCCTATTTTCAACATGTAATGAGCTATTATTAACTCAATTGTTTCAGGAGAAAACTATTGCCCTGTTACCGTCAGTTTTGCACCAGTTACTACTCGTACACTTGCTCCACTATTCACCGTTATTTTGTGGCAAATGCCCGTTGTTCCTGTAATAAGTAGCGAGTAAGGTGTACCGCCGGGAATAACCACATTGGTACAGGCCGTTGGCACATAACCACCATTCCAGTTAGAGGGGTTTTGCCAGTCGGTACTTTGTATACCTGTCCAGATTAGCGTTGTAAAACCACCGGGGCAACCGGGGTTCAGACCAGCCACCCAGTTGGA
>CAXTDG010000324.1:0-5806 GCA_964242675.1 uncultured Chitinophagaceae bacterium | reverse complement strand
TTAATGAATTTCCTTATAACCGATAATTAATCAATAGGCAATGAGCAATTTTACCCTCCATAGCTTCAGCGAAGGAGGGAAGTAATTATCAATGAGCAATAACATAAGAGAGAATAATTTTTTTGCAAAAAAAATTGATATGAATTACAACGAACCATTAGCCAACCGGGTACGAGAAGCTTTGATTGACCATCCCAAAGTAGAGGAGAAACGGATGTTTGGCAGCCTGGCATTTATGGTGGATGGCAAGCTGTGCATTTGCATACAAAAGGATGGATTATTACTACGCACCGACCCTGCCCTGCGGGACGAACTAACGGAGCAAAACGGCTGCCGGGAAATGCGAATGGGCAATCGCATTATGAAAGGATATTTGTATGTAGATGAAGCAGTATTGCAAAGCAGCAAAGCGTTTAAATACTAGACCGGACTAGCACTGGATTACAATAGCCGGGCAAAAGCATCGGGTAAAACTTCGCTGAAAAAGAAAAAAGGTAATTCATTTTAGCGTTCCGCTCCTGATAATTAGCTTTAATTGCCAATCCTTATTTTTTAGTTCATCAAAACATTCTCTCATGAAGCAATTGTACCTGCTATTTATTTCCTTCCTTTTTGTCACCGTTATTTTTGCCCGCTATAATACGCCCAACATGGGTAAGCGCTGGAATTTAGACAGCCTTGTTGCTGCTTCCAATGGAGTTGTAACCCTGGTGCAGCCGGGCATTTACCAGGTAAATGATACTGTGTTTGTTTACCCGAATGATACGCTATTCATTACCAGCAATGCAACCGTACGATTTGCTGCTGCTACCTATTTCGATGTAAATGGAATCATTACTATTAACCCTCCAACAAATGCCACGTTTACAGCCATTAATACTGCAACTGGTTACCTGGGTATGCGGATAGATAGCAGCAGTGGTAGCCTGCTTCGCAAACTTACGCTGGAGTATGCTGTAGCACTGCGTCTGGCTGATTGCAACCCAACTATTGATAGCTGCATTTTCCGCTATAATAACAACAGCAGTTCTACCGCTTTTGGCACCAGTGCCATTACGCTATTTCGCAGCAATTCACTTATCAGCAATAGTCAGTTTATCAGCAATCAGCGGGCCGCTATTTCCGGTGGAGCAAATATTGCCAATGCACCAAAAATTATCAATTGCATTTTTGTAGGAAACAATACACAGAACGCCAATGTACCACAAATAAACCTGGGCAGCAGCGGCACCGACACTGTACAAATTTTAAACAATCAAATTCTTCGGGCTTCTACCAATTCAGGTGGTATTGGCTTTTTACCTATTGGCGATGTAAGGGCAGTTATTACCGGTAACGTAATTAAAAATAACCGCTACGGGCTTACGTTCAATGGTGGCTCCAACATCAACGCACTGGTGAGTTATAACCAGATTGACAGCAACAACACGCAGAACGATCCGAACCTTGGCGGCAGCGGAATTGCGTTCTCTGGTGGCTCTTCCACCAGCCATCAAAATGTAATTGTTACGGGTAATTTAATTCGCTACAATTTGTGGGGCATTACCATTGGCACTACCAGTACCGGCGGTGGTGCAAAACCCAATTTGGGAACACTTTCTAATACCGACACTACCGACAATGGCAAGAACCAGATTTACGGAAATAACAATGCCAGCACACCGAACAATGACCTATATAACAACAACGTAGATTCTATTTATGCCCAAAATAATTACTGGGGTAGCAACGATGCAGCTGTAGTAGAATCGCATATTTTCCATAAGCCGGACAATGCAGCACTTGGCTTTGTTAATTACCTGCCGCTGTACACGCCGCTGCCTATTAAGCTGCTATCTTTTTCAGCCGTTCGGGCTGGGCAAAATGTAGTGCTAAACTGGGTAACTACTTCCGAAACCAACAGCAGTTATTTTGAGATAGAAAGAAGCGAAAATGGTCGTAGCTTTTACAGTATTGGAAAAGTAAATGCTACAGGCAACACCGCTACTACACAGCAATACAGCCTTACAGACGCATCCATTTCACTTGCTAATAAAACAATTTACTATCGGCTAAAACAAGTAGATAAAGATGGCGTATTTACCTATTCCAAAACACTGGCTATTACAACCGAAAAAGAAGCATCTCATTTTGCTGTATTCCCTAATCCAATTAAGGATGTGTTTACTTTATCTGTTTCGCAAAATGGCACTACCCGCTATAGCTTTTCTATTGTAAACATGAATGGGCAGGTTATTTACCGGCAAAACAATTTACCGGGAGGCACTGGTGTATTTACGATTGATGCTTTACAACATCAGTTTGCCGGAACTTATCTCCTGCAATTACAAACGGGTAATGAAATAAAGCAATTAAAGCTTATAAAAGAGTAATCACTGGTTATCCTTTCGATTCATCTTTCTTAAAAGTGCTGCACTCAAATGCAGCCTTTTTTTTACTTCACCCCCGGCTCCTCTCTCAGCATTCGCCTGGAAAGGAACCGGGGCTGAGGTTGAAATACTTGCCAGAACGCTTTAAATAATCACTGCTATTGACATTACGTTCCCCCGAACCTACTTTAGCGTTTGCAAAAGCGACCCTGCCATTTACAGTTGCTCAAATCTCATACGGCACCTTTTACTTTTTTGGATACTACCCTACGCTACGAACACTGTTTTCTACTACTTGCCCCTCTGCTACACTTTTAAAACATTAGCTGATGAAGCTTGGAATTCTCGATTTGCTGCAACCTGCTTTCGGGCTGGATTTATTTGTAGCCAATGTGCCTGCCACCGGCTTAAGCCTGCTGCCCAATGCACCAGCCCAAATTGTAGGTACCCTGCCATCTGCCATCCGGGATTTCCTATCTCTTTTGAGCGTGGAAGAATTGCAAACTTATTTCGACGACCAGGCTGTTGTGTATAGCGGCAAAGTGCAACTGGCCGGGGCGGGCAATGCAGCGGCTAATCCGCAATACCGTACACCCTCCGGCAATTTGATTGAGCCGGGTGATTTCAGTTTTCAGTTTCGGATAACCTATCCACGGGTGGGCTCGGCTAGTTTATCGGGCAATATTGCTGCAAAAGTGGGTGGCCTTACCGGCAGCGCTGCTACTGACTTTACCGACATGCAAACCACGCTGAACCTGCTAGGCGCTACGGGTACAGGTGCAGGTTCCATCCCCAGCGATTACCCCACCAAAAACTTCCGCATCGAACTGCTTTTTAATACCCTCATTCTTCATTTACCCAACGATACTTTTTGGCCTGCCCGGCTGGCCACCGATGGCTGGCTGGAACGAGATCCGACCTTTCAGGAAGTAACGATCAACCTGCCGAAAATTGCCATGAGCATTACGCAAAATGGCGATGATTTCAATAGTACATCCGTATCGTTCGATGGCTGGGGCACCAATAGCCTCGACGATCCCAACGATCTGCTCAGCGGCGAACTCATTAGCATGAAACCGGCGCTGTGCCTGCATAGTAGCAATGTGGTAGGTTTTGGAATGGAAAAGATAGTGCTGGATTTGAGCGCTGATTTTACCCCACCGGAGATTATTGCAAACAACTTCGGTATCGGCGACGATTTTAAAGGGTTGTGGATGCCGCAGGTACGGCTTTTCATTGCCCCTTCTGGCTTGCGGGGTATGGCTTTTGACACCTGGGGCAAAGACCTGCTGATTGATTTTGACAAAGGCCTCAGCGGAGAAATAGGCATTGAACTGGTGAACAACACCAACCGGGCACCACTGGATGTACAGGTACTGTTTTTTGAAGGCACTGTTCGTAAAACCACTAACCGTATAGCCCGCCGCAATGCAGGCGGTACCGAAATACCAGATGAAGATCCCGCTACCCACAACACTACTCGAACCAGCTTTATAGCTACTTATCAAAATGCCGATATCCAGCTTCGCATACAAGGCGGTAAAGCACCCTACACGGTGTCAGTACAGCGGGGCGGCACTACCATTACCAGCCTACCAACTGGCGGCGATGCAAACCGCCTGCACTACCCATTGGGTGGCCAGCAAGGCACTAATACAGTAGTAGTAAATGTGCAGGATGCCAAAGGCAAATTCTGGAACGAGACCATTACCGTTACTTGTGCCAACGGTACCCTGATGGGCAGCACCCGTCAGCAAACCACTGCCGCTGCTCCGCAAATAAATATCGTTACCGCCACGGCCGGATATACACTTAGCCTGGCATCGGCTCAAACGGATAATGATGCAGTATTCGTTCAGGCTACACCTAATACGGCTACTACAGTTATGGTTGGCACACAAACCATTTCCCGGCTGGCCAATGGCACCTACCGCATCCCGGTTACCCGAAATGGTACGCATGTAAGCACCACGGCTACTTTCCCGGCACCAACGCCAGCCGCTGTTCCGTTCAACCCCGACACCTCTATCAAACCATTTGTACAAAACCCGCCGGAGTGGGGCACCTATCTGCGTACAGTGGAGTACGCTGTCAACCCCGGAGGAACTTTTTCCCGGACAGCCAATTCATTTGACTATCCGAAGGAAACTACCAGCCTCGAAAACCTGGCCCAGCTTTATTTTACTGATACAAGCTATACGCAATCCATCCGTGATTTTCTAAGCCGCCGAAATGGACGAAGCATTACTATTTATGGCTATGCAAGCTATGAGGGTACCGATGGGCAGGCAGGCTACAATATGCAGCTATCGCATCGCCGGTCGGATGTGCTGAAAAGGCTGATGGAAAAAATACAGCCGGGCATTTCCGGCAGCATTACTACTGTAGACAAAGGCGATGTGGTAGATCATAATATAGATACTTCCAACGCCCCACGGGATGATGACTACCACGTAGCGATTGCCGTTTACAATACACAGCAGGGAGCAGCCAGCCCAACCGTAACGGCCGAAGTTTGGCGGGCTGCAGATACCACCACTACTATTCCATCTCCCGGCAACCCGGCACCAGCACCTACCCCGCCGGAGCGGCCCGGTGCCTTCCGACGTATAGGTGCCAAAGTTCGCTTTCAACGAAACGAACTGGTGCTAGCGGAAATATGGGGAGAATTTGATTTGATAGATGAGGCACAACGCAATGGCAATATCATTCAGCAGGCGGATAATCAGAATGGAAGCGGTACCGGCGGCATTGGCACTGCCCTTACCACTACGCCGCAGGCCTCCGCTACCGAAGAACAGGGCATCCTGGATTTTCGCATTAGCATGGTGTACGATAAAGCTACCCGGCGGCTGACGCAAACGCTGGCGGTAGGTTTTGATCGCAACAATGTGAAAGATGGTTTTGCCCAGCTAAAAAGTTTTAGCCCCGAACCGTTAGCCAACACGCTGGCTAGTTTGATGCTTTTTGCACCGCTAATACAAGGTGGTATCGAGGCTATTCAAAATGCAAATACGCCACAGCAACGCACAACTGCCGTAGCCATTGCGGCTGCCGAAATTGGCGTAGCCACTTTGCTTGGCTTGTTTGCCATTAAGATGGACAAGATCACCCTGTTCGATGCGGAACTTTCTTTCACCGAACTATCACCAGATATATGGGTAGGCCATGCGGAAAAGCTGGCCGAGGTGGGCATTCTGTTCGATTATGCGGTTGACTTCAAAGTGAATTTCAACCTGTTCAACCTACTTACCATCCGCACCAAGGACAATGACCCGGCTACCGGCAAACGCCTGATGCCACCCCGTGCCCGATACAAAGCAATTGGCTTCGCCCTCAACTTTGAAGATGCTACCCGCAAAGTGGTGTACAAACCCATTTTCGATACCAGCAAAGGCTATGAGCTGAGCCTTGGCGATCCCGGTGCACTGCAGGTG
>CAXTDG010000323.1:0-5811 GCA_964242675.1 uncultured Chitinophagaceae bacterium | reverse complement strand
ATGGCAAAGACACTTATTAGCTGTTTGATATTTCCAACTATGTAAATAACATCATCACTGGTAGTACCGATACCTATGATGGCTTGTTTTTACAAACGCCTTCTTATAGCACCAACACCGGCGTAGACAGGCTGGTGCTGGCTAATACTCCCCTTTACAAATCAATCGAAATCAGAATTTATCGACTGGCCTTTTAATCCAAAACTTTATGCAGAGAAACAAATTGACCAGGCGTTTTGCATGGCTTCCTTTTCTTACCCTTACAGGCGTAGCGGCTTCGGCACAAACTGTTAGTTCGCCTTACTCTATTGTGGGCATTGGCGATATAGAAACCCGCAGCAATGATAAATACAGCGGCATGGCCAGCGCCTCTACTGCCCTAGCTTCGCCTTACTTTTTTAATACCAATAACCCTGCATCGCTGGCAGCTATTCCCAAGCATTTTATTTTGTTTGAAGTAGAAGGAAAAGGCCGCCGCAGTACGTTTACGAATTTAAGTTCCGACAGTACAGCTAGTACTTCATCTGACTTTGCTGTAAAACGGCTGGCGCTGGCTTTTAAAGCTACTAATCGTATGGCTTTCAGCTTTGGGTTAAAGCCTTACAGCACCGTTAATTACAGTTTTTCTTCTATCGCTTATCTCAACAATCAAAGCAATGCCTACCTACGTACCATTGATGGCAGCGGTGGATTGCAACAAGCTTATTTTGGCAATGGCATTCAGCTTACCAAAAGCATTAGTTTTGGCTATACCGTTTCGTACCTGTTTGGGTCACTTAATCAGCAGGTAAACTACTACAGCCCCAACCTGGATCTGGACGTTACTAAAAATAATAATTCGTACTTGCACAATGTGCTGTTTCAGGCTGGTGTGCAGTACCATAGCAAGCCTGATAAAAACTTTCAACAACATATAGGAGCAACGGTTACGCTGCCCACTAAGCTTACACAGGAAAATAGCTACATTGTACAAGAAGGCACTACCGATGCTACCAGTGAAATAAGTACTGGTAACGCCACATTTAAAGTGCCATTGAAAGCCAACTTTGGCTACGGCGTTACCCTAAACAGAAAGCTAACCTTTAGCGCTGACTATGCTTTTCAGAACTGGAAAAGTGATGGCATCAGTTCTATCTCCGGTGTTACGCTAGGTGCTTCTAACCGCATGGCTTTGGGTGGCGAGTATTCTTTCTTTAAAAGCAACGGCTTATTCAGCTATGAAAAGTACTATGTACAGGGCGGTATTTTTTATGAAAACACTTATCTGAAAACCGGCAGTAATTCCTTGCAGGATTATGGACTGACGTTAGGTGGTGGCGTAAATATTGGCCGGATCAATTTATTTGGCGGGTACGAAATTGGCCAGCGGGGTACTAATGCTTTAAAGCAAATACCTGAACGCTATTCGCAAGTTACACTGGGCATTACGTTTAAGGATCTATGGGAAAAAAGTCGTTTTTCCAGATATGATTAATAAAATCAGGACAGGAGTTGTTTGATGGGCAGGAACAAAAAAGGCAGGCGTAAAATCCTGCCTTTTGCATTTTATTTTTTGAACCATAGTGATAGAAATTAAAGAAGATAAAAATTTGCAAATGCCAATCAGAATGGTGTAACTACGCTGTATGAAAAAGTTTGTTTCTTTTATTGCCAGCCTCCTTTGCTTTCAGTTATTTTCTCTTTCCGTTAACGCAAAGGGAAAAGCCCAGGAATACTACCAGATTACTGTATATCATTTTGCCGACAGCATACAAGAGCAGGTCATGGATGCTTATTTGAAAGACACTTATCTCCCAGCTTTGCATAGAATGGGCAATGCAAAAATTGGAGTGTTTAAACCGATAGCCAATGATACATCCTCCGATAAATTGCTGTTTGTAATTGCTCCCTTTAGCAAGCCGGAATTATTGGTTTCGTTACCTGCACGTTTGCAAAAAGATGGACAATTTGTAGCCGCATCGCAATACTTTGATACCGGTTATTTGAAGCCGCCTTACATGCGTATAGAAAATATTGTTTTGCAGGCTTTTCCGCTTGCTCCCATCATGAATTTACCGAAGCTAACAGGGCCAGTAAAAGATAAGGTGTACGAACTGCGTAGCTATGAAAGCGCTACGGAAAAACTCTATCGTAATAAAGTAGAGATGTTCAATGAAGGCGGAGAAATTAGCATCTTCAGCAAGCTACAATTTAACCCGGTTTTTTATGCAGAAGTGATTGCTGGCAGCCATATGCCTAACCTCATGTACATGACCAGCTTTGAAAATAAAGCAGAACGAGATGCACATTGGAAATCCTTTGGCGAAGATGCTGACTGGAAGAAACTTTCAGCGCTACCGCAATACCAGCATAACGTTTCTAAAATAACCATCTGGTTTTTACAGGCTACAGAGTATTCAGATTACTAGCAGTAAATTGATCAAATAAAAAAGCCTACCTATTGATAAAAACAGGTAGGCTTTTTACGTAGAAACAATTGACTTATACTTCTGTCAATTTGTTGTATTCATTCATGGTAAATTCCATCAGCTTTTGAATATAGGCTGGTGAAAAATCGAACTTGATTCCCGCAGCAGCATACAATTCGGGAAGTGTTTTAGTTCCGCCCAGGCTCAGCGCTTTCATATAATTTTCAAGCGCCATTTCAGGGTTCTCTTTGTACTGCATCCAGATGCCGATGGCACCTAATTGTGCAATGCCATATTCGATGTAATAAAACGGCACTTCGAACAGGTGCAACTGGCGCTGCCAACCGTATTTACGAAACTCTTCTAATCCACTGGTGTCAAGCGTTTGCGTAGCAAATTCAGCGATGATAGCTACCCATGCTTCGGCACGTTCATCCAGCGTATGTTGTGGATGCGTATATACCCAATGCTGAAATTTATCGATGGTAGCAATCCATGGAAAAATAGTAATGGTACGTTCCAGTTGATGCTCTTTCGCCTGCTTCATTTCTTCCTCATTATCGAAGAAACTTTCCCAGTGGTCCATACTGATAAGCTCCATGCTCATACTGGCTACTTCTGCAATTTCCATGGGGTATTCTTTGAACGCACTTAGCGGCAAAGGATGGGCTAAGAAAGAATGCACGGCATGACCACCTTCATGTACCATCGTGGTTACATCATGCATTTGCCCGGCAGCATTCATAAAAATAAAAGGTGCACCACTTTCAGCCAGCGGACAGTTATAACCACCCGGTGCTTTGCCCATGCGGCTTTCCAGATCGAAGTGGCCCAACTCCTTCATTTTGCGGAAACAATCTGCAAAAAACGGATTAATTTTTTCGAAGCAGGAAACTGATTTTTCCAGCAGTTCCTCACCTGTTTGAAACGGCTTCAAAGGTTCTACTCCTTCTGGTTCTGCTTCCAAATCCCAGGGGCGTAAAGTATCAAGTTGCAGCGCTGTTCTTTTGCGTTCGTAAATGGCATCTACAATAGGCAAAACATGTTGCTTAATGCCCTCATGAAATTGGAAACAATCTTCGGGTGTATAATCGAAACGACCCAACTCTTTAAACTTATAATCACGATAGTTGGCAAAGCCTGCATTTAGAGCAACTTGATTGCGTAACGCCAGCAATTTGCTATACAATTCGTTCAGGGCTTCTTTGTCTTCTGCCCGACGGTTCTGTATTTTGAAATATACTTGTTCTCTTTCCGAACGGTCTTTGCTTTCTAAAAACTTGGCAGCTTGTTGCAAAGTGTATTCTTGGCCACCATGCTCAATGGTCATGCGGCCATTAATTTGACCAAACTGCTGCTGCAATACACCAAGCTCAGCCTGCAGAGGAATGTTCTCCTGGCGGAATAATTCAATGTTCTTTTTTACACTACGCAAATAGGTGAAATAACGCTCTTTATCCAGGTCGTTTACATATGGTGAATTCACCAGTTTTTTATTCAACGCATCGGCATACGGCTGCATGCGTGGCTGAATCTCCATCACGAAGAAATTAAAGGCTTCTTCGAGTGATTTATTCTCGGTGTCGCAGGTCATTTTTATCTGGCGCCAGCAAGCATCTTCGCTTACTACCGCTTCCAGTTCGCTGCTATCTTTCAGCCATTGTTCCAGTGCCGCATCGCTATCAATGGGGCGGTCTAGCAGGTCTTTAAAATAAGGTTCTAAAGCTTCCCAGGTAGTTACCGTAAAATCGGGCGGTAAAAAATGCCGGGGCAGCTTTTGTATATCGGCGGTTGGAGCAGCCCCCTGTCCCCCAACGGGGGAACTTAGGCTAGAGCTCAAAGCTTCGCTACTTGTCATTCGCTAATCCTAGTTTGACATCTGTATTGTTGGAGCAATGCAAATGCGATAAATGATTAAAATGTTACGGGTTTTAAGTCTCCCCCGTTGGGGGAGATTTAGAGGGGGCCGCTTTACGATGGCGATGGTACAGCCGCTTCCGCTTCCGTATCGGTTGCTTCTGTTTCCTCTTCTCCTTCTTCATCCTCGCTGCTCAGTTTCAGGTCTACTTCGGCATTTTTCAGAATGGTGAACCATTTTACCATCTTCTTTTTATCGCTGGCGTACAGCCGGTCGCTATCCATATCGGGAAACACTTTTTCGAAATAGGCGTTGATAGCTTTGGTGTCCTTATCAGATGGTAAAGGCTCTTCATTAGTGTCCATAGCACGGAAAACGTCGATGAGGTTTACGTTTTGGTTATGGGTATATACTTCAATGCTTTCAAGGTGAGAGAAGTTGTGGCCACGGCTGCTTACAAATTTCACACTGCCATCTTCCAGGCTTTTCACAATGGCTCCGTCGTTTTTGCTGGCGGCCAGTTCAAATAAGCCGGGCATGCCGGTTACCGATATCATACGTTTATATTCCATGTAATCTATTTTTTGGGTTTGCAAAGTAACTTAAATAGGGGTTTAAAGGTGTTTTGGGATTGGAAGGTTACGTGAAAGTTGAAAGAGTCAGCAGATGACAGTCGGCAGTTAGCAGGGAAAACATCAAAAAAGCATTTTATTTCCCGCAGGGTTTCCGGTTTTCTAACCCTGCGAATTCGCTACAATCTTCGCATCAGTAAAGCCTAATAGTAGTACCTCACTTGAACGGTGCCAACGCCACCGAAGCTCAATGGGTATTCAATTGCTCGGCCCAAAAAGAAAACGACGGAACCGGGCCACCAGGGATGTGAAAACCAGCGTTGCCACAATAACGGCAATTATTCATTATCAATTTTCAATTATCTATTCATAAAAAAACCTCCGCTGATTGCTCAAACGGAGGCTATATAGTGGAAGATTCGAGGCTTATTGTACTACCACAATTCCTTTGGCAGTCAGGCGAATTTCTTCTTCGGGTTTGGTGATGGCAGCTATTTCGGCGTCGCTCTTTTTAGCGTCGGCGGCATAGTGTTTCAGCTCGGCTACGGAAGTTGTTTTCTTCATCGCTTCGCCGTCAACTATTACGGTTTTGCCTTTGATGGCGGTGGGTAAAAAGAAAGCGTAATCCTGCATTTTTACGAAGGCAGTGGTGCTGTCGTTTACGGCCAGTTTCAGCCAGCAGCCTTTTTTAGGACAAACGTCCAGCACGGTTGCTTTTACTTTTACCGTTGCTTCTTCTTTGCCATCCAGCACGGCGGGCAATTCTTTAATGTCGGTAGCGCCTTTGGGATTAACCTTGGCACCGAAGTTTGAACCCGGCGTGGCAGGCACATTTGGCGGCTGAGCCTGGGCAAAACCTACACTTAGTACCAGTCCGGCTATTGCAAATATTTTTTTCATAAGGGTAAATTGAACGGCGAAGATAACCAGTCCCGAGAATATGGAATTTTTGTAATGCAGAATTATTGAATTG
>CAXTDG010000322.1:0-5835 GCA_964242675.1 uncultured Chitinophagaceae bacterium | reverse complement strand
GGGATGAGGCAAAAGACTGCCACCTACATGCCGAAGTATTGAATTTAGTTTTAATAAGAACTGATATAAATTATATAGAGATAATAGTAGGTGAAAGCAGCATTGAAACGGTAAGTGTTTTTTGGTGCGGTAAAACTAACAGCTACCATCACATAATATAGTGCTTAACTATTTGTTAATGAAATGGTAACCGAAAACGGAAAAAAATTGAATCGAGAAACAGAAATGTAATTTAGTAGATTGACTTGGTAAATTGCAGATGTTTAAACACAAAAAGCATTAGGCATTTGCATCATAAATAATTGTTTCTTCCGTTTTGGATTTACTTTGATAAGCATGAAAAAAAAGTGGCTCAACCGGTTGAAAAAGCTTGCCTATACATTGGCTGGCTTAGTGCTGCTTTTCTTTTTTCTCAACTGGCTTTTCCCGCTGCCAGATAAAGTTGCGTACTCTCCCATCGTTACCGATGATAGCGGCGAAGTAATACATGCCTACCTTACCCGTGACCAGAAATGGCGGATGAAACTTGGAGAGGAAGAAATCACACCACTGCTTACGCAAACCATCCTAGCCAAAGAAGACAAGTGGTTTTACTGGCACCCCGGCATTAATCCATTTGCTGTGGGCCGGGCCTTTTTTTACAATGTATTTACCGGCAAACGAACCAGCGGTGCTAGTACCATTACCATGCAAGTGGCCCGCCTGCTGGAACCTAAGCGGAGAACATTTCTAAATAAAATTCGGGAAAGCTTCCGGGCAGTGCAACTGGAGTGGAAATACACCAAGCCGGAGATACTGCAACTATATCTGAATCTTGCGCCTTATGGCGGCAACATCGAAGGCGTAAAAAGTGCTTCTGTTCTTTACTTTAAAAAGAATCCCGACCACCTTTCGCTAGCGGAAATTGTGGCGCTAAGTATTATTCCTAATCGACCCAATACCCTGCAAATGGGTGAACACAATGCACTGGTAGTACAGCAGCGAAACAAATGGCTACAGCGCTTCGCCACCGAGCACTTATTTGCCGAAAAAGAAATAGAAACCGCTTTAAAAGAACCACTAAATATTAACCGCAGTGCAGCACCGCAATTGGCACAACACATTAGTTATAAGCTAAGCCGTAGCCAACCCGTTAGCCACACCACGCTACACATGAATACTCAATTGAAAGTGGAGCGACTTACCAAAGATTATGTGCAAACGCTGGGCTTCCAAGGCATACACAATGCCTCGGTGATGGTCATTGACAATGAAACGCACCAGGTGATTACGTATGTAGGCAGTGCCGATTTCAAAAACACGCTGGATGGTGGACAGGTAAATGGAGCAGCGGCCATTCGTCAGCCAGGCAGTACGCTGAAACCACTGCTCTACGGACTGTGTTTCGATGCCGGACTAATGACCCCAAAAACCATTTTAACTGATGTGGCGGTGAATTACAATGGTTATGTACCTGAAAACTACGACCGGCATTTTAGCGGGCAGGTAAGTATGGAAGAAGCACTGGAGCATTCGTTGAATATTCCGGCGGTAAATAGCCTTAAAAAACTGGGTAAAGAAAACCTGATACAAGCACTGGCTCGTTGCAATTTCAAACAAATAAAAAAAGACCAGGGCAAGCTAGGCCTTAGCATGATCCTAGGTGGCTGCGGCTGCACCCTGGAAGAACTAACCGGACTGTTTAGTGCGTTTGCAAATGAAGGCACGTTCGTTCCACCGATCTATCAAATCGATACGTCCTCCTCACAAATTGAAACGAAGCAAACCGGAAAGGGTAAACGTATTTTAAGTAAGAATGCCGCTTATCTAATTACAGAGATTTTAAGCAAGGTAAATCGTCCTGATTTTCCGGTGAATTGGAATAGTACAACACATCTGCCTAAGCTGGCCTGGAAGACCGGCACTAGCTATGGCCGACGGGATGCCTGGAGCATTGGTTATAATAAAAAATATACGGTGGGCGTATGGGTAGGCAACTTTAGCGGGACAGGTGTACCTAACCTGAGCGGTGCAGAAATAGCAACACCCCTGCTCTTTAAAATTTTCAATACCATTGATTACGATGCTGATCGGGACTGGTACACGCCACCAGCCAGTTTAGAGCAGCGAATCGTTTGTACCGAAACCGGCCTGCCACCCGGCGAGTATTGCACCAGCTTAACAAATGACTATTTTATTCCATTGGTATCTTCTTCGGAAAAGTGTAATCACCTGCAGGAAGTGCTGGTAAGTGCCGATGAAAAATGGAGTTATACCCGTGAATGTGCTCCGCAAAATGGCTACAAGAAAAAGCTATTTAAAATAGTGCCGCCAGAGGTGCAGCAATACTTTGAAACCAATGGTGTAGCCTATGAAAAAATTCCACCGCTGCACCCGGATTGTGCTGCAGCTACAGCTGGTAGCGGCCCCCGCATTACCGCACCGGTAAATGGCAGCGAATATTTAATTAGTAAAGACAGTCCCGAGCCTTTGGCCCTTACTTGCCAGGCCCCGGCTGATGCCAATAAAATTTTTTGGTATATCAACAACCAGTTTTATAGAGCCTGCAACCCAAAAGAAAAGCAATTTTTTCTGCCGCAGGAAGGTCCGGTGAAGATTAGTTGCACGGATGATAAAGGGAGAAATAGGGATGTTTGGATTAAGGTGAAGTGGGTGAATTTATAGCATTTTGAAAGCTAGGGTAAACACTAACTATTACGGTTAGAGACTATGAAAAAACAGTTGGTTTATTTAATTGCTGCTTCTTAAATTTCGTAACCAGTTTTAATGAATTAACGTAATCATTTCCAAAACTGATATACCTTATTTCCTTTAATGGCAGCACTAGCTTATAGGTCCATTTTGCTCTTGTTGTCAACGCATCAAACAAATACAGATTTTCTTTTAAACCCTTATACTTCACAATATCACAAGCTTCTCCATCTTTCGTATCAAGTTGAATAAGTTGATAATTTTCATCAACGTACTTAAGTATGCTATCCAAAGATTCAAGTGGAATCGTCGGCTCTTCAAGCCAAGAGTAATCTTTAATCTTTAAAATTTTAGTTGCAAACTTTTCAGCCTCACCATAAATATATTCGGCTTTTTCATTTTGAAAAACGGTAAAACCATCTATTCGATAATCAACAACATGCTTTATAATTGTCCAATCTTTATTATAATCTAATACAATACCTTGTATCGCACTTTTACGCTTTGGAAATTTAAAACTATATAGTTTGCCTATCTCCGTTTTACGCATTTTAAACTTTTTATAGCTAGATTGTAGAGTCGATCCAGTCTACTTAACGAAATATCACCCATACAATTCCTTTAAATTCTTCATCGTCACCTCAATCATTTCCTTCACTACATTTTCATCTACATCACTTAGCTTTTTAATGTAAATACAACCCTTGCCAGCCTTATGTTTGCCCAGGCGTTGCAGCAGGTCTTTCCGTTTCTCTTCAGGTAGCATGGTGTATAAAGAAATGGCATTTTTTCGGGGCGAAAAAGCGGCTAGTGGGGCATCGCCTTCGTGGCCGCTGGCATATTTATAATGGTAGGTACCATAGCCTATAATCGTTGGCCCCCACATCTTAGGTTCAAAGCCCGTTTGAGCCTGCATTATTTCAGCTAGTTTATAGGCATCAGCCCTTTTATTTTCGTCAGGCACTGCGTTGATAAAGTCAGTAACGCTCTGCTCTGTTTCTACAGTTTTAGTTTTTGCCACAGCTTTCGTTTTTAAAATACTGAGTGAAATAACCTCATTATATTGGCCTTTCAAAATGTTGTTTTATGGAGCCTAGCTATAGTCTTTCTATTCATATTAATGCCTTGCCCGATACCGTTTGGATGGTACTGACCAACCCCGATAAAATTGAGCAATACATGTACGGCACCCGTATGGAGCACCCCTGGGAAGCGGCCCTGCCAGTGGAATTTGCGGCGCAGTATGAAGGCGAACGAACCGTATTTGTAAAAGGATGGACAATAAAAGTGGAGCCCCCATTTTACTTAGAGTACACCGTTTTTCCAGCTAAAAGCAAAACGATGGAAGATACTCCGGAAAACTATTTGCGGGTGGTGTATACCATCACCGCCAAGGGAAATGAAAGTGAACTCACCATATTTCAGGACGACTTTAGCAAAGTGGCCGAAGGTGAAAGCCGCTATAACAGCATTATAAAAGGCTGGCCGGAAACGCTGGAAAAAATAAAGACGATAGCAGAAGCTGGTTAATAACAAACGATAGCTTCACAATACAAAAGGTACTAAATATTAGTGCCTTTTGTACAAAACAACATATAACCTAATAGCATCTACGCCCCTATCCGGTGAAACAATTCTTTTACCTGATAGCTCCATAGTTGCGACTGATCTTTAATGTCGGCTTTTTCAGCAAAGTCATTTATAAGAAGAATAGTCTGGTTGCTAACTTCTGTTTTCTCAATTTTAAATTCGAAATACTCCTCTTTAGGGCCATGCAACCAGCGATAGCGAATAAACTTGTCCTGCTCCTTTTCCACCACTTCAGCTTTCTCGGTAGAACCATCCCAGGTGAAACTAAAAATATTCTCCTTATCGTCAACTTTATCGGCAAACCACTCTTGTAGTCCGTTGCTGGTACTTAAAAATTCGTACAGTATAGCTGGAGAGCTACGTACGGGGAACTCAAGACTAAATAATTGTTTCTTGCTCATTCTATAGTGGTCAATAGTAGGCCTCGGAAAGTTGCCGGGGGCTGCAATAATAAAAAAATATCTTGTCCGCCCTAATTTTTGGCTAAATTAAATTTCAAAAATAACAAGGTTTGGCCATTGTTTACATACGATAGTGCTGTTCCTCAACAAGTTGTGTATGTGAAATTTTTTTTGGATGGCACTATGAAATCTCTGTAAATTGCCCTCTGTAGTTCTTGGACATAGTGCACGGAATAGTACCTAAGATGAGAGTACTTCGTAGTTGAAAACGCCCGCCGGATTCAGATTTATAAGCAAATAACCCCTTTCTTATAATTTTTCGATAACCCCTTAAAACATGCGTTATGAGTATGCGTCAACTCAAAATTTCTAAATCCATTACAAACCGTGAAAGCCAAAGCCTTGAACGATACCTGCAGGAAATAGGCAGGTTAGAACTTACAACACCAGAAGAAGAAGTTCTTCTAGCTGGCCGTATTCGTCAGCGATGCCAAAAGTCGCTGGAGCGGCTAGTGAATGCCAACCTGCGCTTTGTAGTAAGCGTAGCAAAGCAGTATCAAAATCAGGGCCTAACTCTTAGTGACCTTATCAATGAGGGCAACCTCGGACTGATAAAGGCTGCCAAACGTTTTGATGAAACCCGTGGTTTCAAGTTTATCTCCTATGCCGTATGGTGGATTCGGCAAAGTATTTTGCAAGCACTTGCTGAGCAAAGCCGTATTGTACGACTGCCTTTAAACAAGGTGGGCCTTACCAACCGCATTACCAAAGCGTATAACCAATTAGAGCAGGAGTATGAACGGGAACCATCGGCAGAAGAATTAGCTGAATTGTTACACCTAGATCGGGAAGAAGTAGCTGCCAATATGAGCAACTCTTTTCGCCATGTAAGCATGGATGCCCCGCTGGATGATACCGAAGATGGAAGCCTGATTGATGTAATTGCTAACCCAAATGCCGAAAGTGCTAATGCCAACCTGGAGCATCATGAATCGTTGCAAACGGAAATAAACCGGTCGCTGGCAACCCTTACCGAACGTCAAAAGCAAGTGCTGTGTTACTTTTTTGGTATTGGAACCGATAGTCCGTTAAGCCTGGAAGATATTGGTCGCCATTTTCATCTTACCCGTGAAAGGGTAAGACAGATTAAGGA
>CAXTDG010000321.1:0-5846 GCA_964242675.1 uncultured Chitinophagaceae bacterium | reverse complement strand
TGTAAGTAAATTGAAACTGATTTTTGCGAAGCATATTTATTCCATTCCCGTGGGCTAGTCCAGCTTAAGGCGTACGCAATCTTTGTTTTGTTAGCTGGATTTTCACTAGTGCTCAGCCATAATTCCGACGCATCATCTGATGCAATCCAGAAAGTATAATTGCCGGTTTGTGGCGGGCATACATAACCTCTTATTCTTGCGCCATAGTTGTCGGATGTATTGGTTGGTGCTTCAAATAAAGTTAGTTGGCTAGTACTCGATGGCGTTGATGATAAAGGAATATTGCTAACATCATTACCGCCAACACCATTCCACTGCTCCCGTGTAATGGTTCCTGTGCCAGTACAGCTTGTCACAATTGGTGCTGCAATTACAGTAACATTTTGTGTAACTGATGCCGCTGCACTGTAATTACCGTTTCCAGCTTGCGAAGCTTCTATTACTACCGTTCCTATTCCGGTAACGCTAAGAGTAGTACCAGCTATGGTAGCCGGGCCAGAAACAACTCTGAAACTTACCGGTAAGCCCGAACTAGCAGTAGCTGTGATGGCAAAAGGAGCTACACCCAGCACAACTGTACCAATAGCTGGGAAGGTAATTGTTTGATTAACTAAGTTTGAAACAAACGGACTAAGCCTGCTACCTGCTATAGGCGCTTCCATAGTGCCGCTTGGTAATTGCCAGGCCACGGCTAAGTTGTCGCCACCAGCCCCTTCTTTGTGCAGTGCTTCTATGTAATACCTGTGCCCGGCCTGCAAGTAAATACTTGCCGATTTTTGTGAAGCGTACTTATTCCATTCCCGTGGATTAGTCCAGCTAGCTGTATAGGCAATCTTTGTTTTGTTAGATGAGGCATCATCTGTACTTAACCACAATTCTGCTGCATCATCCGCAGCTATCCAGAAAGTGTAATTGCCGGTTTGTGGAGGGCAAACATAACCTCTGATTCTTGCGCCGAAATTATCTGCAGTATTGGTGGGCGATTCAAAAATGGTTAGCTGGCTCGTAGATGACGGCGCCGTTTGTACAGGAATATCGCTAACACTATTGCCACTAATATTACTCCACTGCTCACGTAGTATAGTACCGGTTGCCTGGCAAACCACGCTATCAACGGGTGCTGTGGCTGAACTTTTTTTTAAAAATACGGACGACCCGTAAGCAGGAATGTTGGCAGTTGCCGTGTAGTTAGTGCCAGCTATATCAGCATAGCTACCATCTAAGGCAGAAGCCTGGCTGGCAGATGTAGCATTGTATACAAACCGGATAGAATCGTCCGGATTTGTCATTGTTACATTCGCTTCTTTCAACTGTATATTATCAATGTAAGTAGGGCCAGATTGTTCTGGTATATCTAAGCCTATACTAGCATTTCCTTCATTGTCTGTTGGCGAAAAAAGCACTTCCCATTCCGAACGACTGCCTGTAATGGGCAACAGTTTACGGTCTGTAATATCAGAATAAGGTGCCCCGCTTTTTCGCAGGTAAGCTTCCATTACCTTATTTTCATTCATCCCCTTCAGGGTAAATTTTAGAATGTAGTTTTTGGTGGTAGAAATATTGCCTACTCCAATTATAACCGAAGCTTTGCTGGAACCACCGGCAAGTGAAGAAAAGGAAACCTGCAAAGCACCACCGTCTAACGTACCGTTGTTCCAGGTAGTGGTGGCGTTGTTTGCAGATGAATAGGCGTATAAGCCACCAATATTGCTATCGAAGTTTCCATTTGCAAACAAGTTGTTTCCAACAGTGCTACTCACTTTATAACCGGCTATCGGAAAAGGCGATGCTTTTGAATTCTGGTCTTTACCATACAAGGTTTTCCATCCATCTACGCTGTAGGTACCCCATTTATAATTTCCATTTTCTTTAAATAAAACATTTATCTGCAGGTAATCGAGTAGCGGCCGGCTATAGTAGTTATAATCAAAATTGCCAAAGTTGTTGATGTCGTTTGCATTTGTTTTAAACTCAGCAACACTTTGAGTAGCCAGTTTAGAAACGAACGTATTGTTCGTCATTGAAACATTGGTAATAGGGTACGGTGCAATGTCATCATGCACCATTTCAAGCTGAATTGTATTATTATAAACCGTGTTGTTCTTAACAATCAGGTCATGAGCGTTGTGTATATAAAGGCCGTAACCATTGCAATTGGCAACGGTATTACCATTCATTTCTACTCCACCGGCATTGTCATCCATGTATATACCATTGGCATATAGCTTATCGGGGTCGGGTGTACCAACTCCTGCACCAGTGCCATTCAACACAGTATTGCCACTTACTACCTGCCCGGTGCGGTTTGGCGGGTTCGAACTGTTATTCCAGGTGTAGATACCACCGCCATCATCTTTTACAAAGGCGTAGTTATCAATCAGGTTGTTTTTTATAACAACGTTGTTGCCGCTAAAAGTAATAGGTATGTAACCGGTATTGCGGATTGTGTTTCCTTCTATAAGTTGATTATCTCCCCCTAACAGTAAAGCCTCGTAAGAGCCACTATCGCCTTCGCCCATACCGGCATTTGCACCACTATTGCTTATAGCATTTGCTTTCAACACCAGGTTACTACAGCTTTGAATGCTGCAGGCTATGTTATTGGTGTAATCAATCGTGTTGTTTTCGACAGAAAGGGAACTTGTATTCCAGGCAGTTATTGCGTTTGTACCACTGTATACGATGTCACAGTTTTTTACCTGGATATTCTGTGAATGATCAATGAAAAAAGCATTTGCATTGGCCCCGGTAAAACTAAGATTTGTAAAGCTTAGCCCTGAGTAACCATCAATATGTACTAACTCCTGAAGGGTGCTAACTTTTACACTACCGTCAGCAGGTCGGCCGTTTGAAGAGAAGATACCAAATTTTTTGTTGGTTGCCTGATAGTACCATTCACCATCTTTATCAAGAGCATCAGGATGGTTTTGAATAAAATAGCCATAACCAGTACTTCCGGGATACCCGCTTTGAGAAGTATAAGTAATAGTGTTTCCCCGATGCTGCGTAATGACATTTCTATCAACTACCCAACGTGCTTTTCGTATAACAACTTCCCCACCTGTCCAGTTAGGGTTACCCGCTATTTGTGGGTCTGTAATAGAATTGGTTCCCTGTGCTGATGCAATTGTAAGAAATCCACCACTGGCAGCATCCGCATTAGGATAACGACCCGAAACTTTGAATGAATTATTAAACAATACGCTGCCAATTTTTTGCTGCGCTGCTGAAACGATTGTTTCCCAAACGTTGTTTCCTTTGTCGTTCCAGCTTGAGATGGTAGTAAAACCTGTAATTTGAGGTTTACTGCCGGTGCCATAGCTCAAAAAATTGATTGGACTAGTAGCACTACCCGATTTACTTACGGCTATTGTTCCGTAAAAAATATCCCCTGACTTGAAAAATACGTTGTCGCCAGGATTAAGTTGGCTAAAAATGGCATTTAATTTGTCGATGGACTTCCACGGAGTAACAGGGTTTTGTGCTTGTGTAGATGTACGAGAGTCATCTCCATCTACAGAAGAAAAATAGTAATTACCAGCATAAAGATTGCTGGTCAAAAACAAAACCACAAAACTCCAGAGGAGTTTTTTCCTCAAACAGGTAGTTATCATGCTCATAGAATATGATTGCCTCAATTCTTTTAATAATTTTAAAAGACAGGCATTCGTTGTTTATACACAAATAATCGTTGTCGAACAATTGGTGTATAAACGACGATATTACTACAATATTCTAATATTTTAAAAAAATGCTGGTTATTTGAGGTAAAATTGTCTTTTTTGCAGACAAAAGGCAGTTATGCTGCGTTTTCTTCTCCTTTTATTGCATTTATGACTGTCATAAAAACAATTCGTACATCGAGGAGTAAGTTCCAGTGTTCCTGATACCAAAGATCGTTTTCGATCCTTTTTTGCATTTGCGCCAAGTTTCGGGTTTCACCTCTAAATCCATTTACTTGTGCCCATCCGGTAATACCGGGTTTCATAAAATGCCGCACCATGTACTGATCGATTTGCCTGGAATACTCATCAGTATGCTTTAGCATGTGCGGTCTGGGGCCAACGATACTCATTTGACCACGTAGTACATTTAAAAACTGGGGAAACTCATCTAAACTGGTCTTTCGTAAGAAACGACCAATATTTGTTATTCTTGAGTCGTTGCGGGTAGCTTGTTGCAGGTGAGCATCAGCATTTACCCGCATACTACGAAATTTAAGACAATTGAAAGGCTTGTTGTCTTTGCCAGACCGTGGCTGAGAGAAAAAGATTGGGCCTCTTGATTCCAGCCAAATAAGTAACCCTACTATAGGTATTAACCAAGATAGTATAAAAACAGTTACTAAAAAGCTGACAATAATATCAAACAAACGCTTTCTAATTCGGTTGGTAATGTCTTCAAGTGGCTCGTTTCTCAAGTTAAACACAGGAAGTTCACGTAAGTAATCAACATGAATTTTCCTGTTGATGAAGAAGCTAAGGTCGGGAACCAACTTAAAACGGATACAGTTTTGGCCGGCTTGCTCCATTATATTGTATATATATGGGTTTTGCTTTGGCCCTATTGTAGAGTATACTTCAGTTACATTCAAGCTTTTACAAAGCTCTATTGTTTTAGTAATTCTCCCTATAATCGGGTAACTGCTTAGTTCATTTACGTTTTCATCTTCTTCACAAAAACCTACAACTTGTTTGTTGAAAGGCGTTTCTTCCAGATTACTAACCAGCTTTTTGGACAGTTCGTTGTATCCAATTACTACTATCCGGTTCGTTAGCCATTCTTTACTTTTTAAGTACTGGTAAAGAAGAAGATAGATAAACCGGTTAACGATCAGAGCTGTCAAAACAAGCCCAAGAATAAGGGGAATAAAGAACCGAGGCAATATGAAAACACGAAAGAAAAAAGAAGGAATAATAAGAACCAACAGAAAAACAGTGCAGGCATGAAGTGAACGCCGGGTAAAACTTTCAAAAGAGCAGATGTATTGTTTATTATAGGTACCAGTCAATAAACTGGCAAATAACCAGTCAACCGTTATAAAAAACCCGGTATGCATATATTCTAGTTCATTACCTATAAGAGCATACTTTTTCAGTAGATAAAGAGACAAGAAGAAAACTGCATTGATGGAGAAAAAATCCATTAATGCCAGATTTACTTGTAATACTTTTAAAGATTTTGTATTCACCTGGGGTTTAGTAAAGCTTTGAAAAGCTTAATTTAAGTAAGGGCCTTTAAAAATTTTTTTACCAATGTACTCTCTTAAAAGCAAATAAGAAAAGAGAGTATTGGTAATAAAATATCTTTTAAAAAGGCGTTTAGGCTCCTGTTTTAAACGATATAACCATTCAAAACCAGCTTTTTGCATCCATCGGGGTGCCCGCTGCTGCATACCTAATAACACTGGGAGAGCACCACCAACTCCTACCATGGTTGCGTTGATTTTGCCTTTCATGGCAGCCATCCATTTTTCCTGCTTCGGACATCCTAAGATTACAAAAACCAACCGGGCCTTCGATTCATTTATCATCTCTACTACCTGATCTTCTTCGTTGCTGCTGAGAGGCCTAAATGGGGGGCTATAGGTGCCTGTTATATTGAGTGCCGGATATTTACTTTGCAACACTGCTTTTGCTTTGCTCAGCATTGGATCTGTTGATCCATAAAAGAACACCGGAATTCCTTCAGAAGCACTTTTATAAAGTAAGTCAGGCAGCAAATCCATACCAGCCACCCTATCTTGTCTCACTCCATATAGCATACGCATAGCCCATGTAAGAGGCATACCATCTGGAGTAGTAATATCTGCACCATTGACAGCATCAGCAAAAAGGGTGTCTCGG
>CAXTDG010000320.1:0-5846 GCA_964242675.1 uncultured Chitinophagaceae bacterium | reverse complement strand
GAAATACGCTTACGGCAACCGGCAGATAAACATGGGTACTTACCCTGTAGGTTCCTATTTTGTAAAAGTGGTGGACGGCGATAATAAATACCAATACACCAAGCAGGTTACCAGGCAGTAATAAATACGTAGAAAGCTTTTAACGGCAACCGATATCGGTTGCCGCTTTTTTGTTGCTATATATACCTCTCTTTTAGCAGGTTTAGACAACCACTTACAGCAGTTTAGAAAGGTATTCCAAGAGATTATAAGAAGGTACTGGCGAATAAGTTGGTGGCGGAGGAAGCGGTGAGAGTGTAACAGTAATATCAATCAGTATCCATAACAAATGCCTTTGCAGAATCAGTTTCTGTAAAGGCATTTGTTTTAAAATTTAGTAGTAAGAATTTATAGCCCAATTGTATTCCGGTTTGATAATAGCACTACTCTTTTTACCTTCTCCTGCAACGAATCATCACCAATTAATAAGTGAGATTTACCATTCAATAAGCCAACACCACCATAAGATAAGTGGTACCAATGCATAGCGGTATTTCATTGTTGTTTTGTCCTGTCAATTAAAAAAAGACATATCAACATGAAAATAACCTTCCCCAAAACAGCATTAACGAAAGCAGGTTTTTTAAATACCGTTTACAGCCTGAATAAAAAGGGTGGCCCGGAAACTTCTGAATATGGCGATATAGATACCTGCATGAATTCCATTACAGAATTAATAGAACAAAACATTATTAATAAGGAAGATATTGAAGGTATCAAAAAAGAGTGTAGTTTTCTTACATCAACCGATTCGGTAATGGGCCATATAAAGCTGAAACCCTTTGGCTATGCCGGTGATTACCTGATTATTGATCGTATTTATCAGAAGCAGGTTTCTAAGGAATATTTTAAATGGGACCACTACTCCATACACAACCCTGCTGCCGAAGCCGTACGCAACCGCAAGCATTTTTTTAAAACACTGATACACGAAAAATTAAAAACCCACCAAACCATTCGGTTGCTAAATGTGGCTAGCGGCCCGGCAAGAGATTTAAAAGAAATATTTGATGAAATTGACCCTACCCGCCTGCAAGTAACCTGCGTGGAGATGGACAAAAGAGCCATAGACCATGCAAAAAATGTATGCAGCGTTTACCTAGATCAGATTACGTTCGTCAATCAAAATGTATTTAAGTTCCGTACGGCGGATAAGTTCGACTTGGTGTGGTCTGCGGGGCTATTTGATTACTTTACGGATAAGCTATTCGTAAAACTGATTACAACCTTTCAGACTTTTATACACAAAGAAGGAGAGATTGTAATTGGTAATTTTTCAAAAGATAACCCTGGTCGGGTGTATATGGAAGTTTTTGGCGAATGGTTTCTGAATCACAGAAGTGCTGAAGAGTTGACTGATTTAGCCATAAAAGCTGGTGCAGGAAAAAGGAATATTGCCATTGATAAAGAATGCCTTGGCGTGAACCTGTTTTTAAGAATAGGAGATACTTACAGCAGCAATAATTAAAAAGCAAAAATGCCGGTAAAAACAGCTGCACCGTTCGCATTTTTTGTCCCATCTAGGCCTTGTTTGGTGCCGTAATAGAGCCAAGGAATACCTTGCAGGCAAAAGAAAACAGCTACTCCTGCCAGTACCCGCTTTACCAGGACACCCGGCTGGTTGAACCGGTTGTATTGCGTACAATAAACTGTAGGATCGTTTTTTCATCATCGTGTATTTCTCCAACCATTAAGAAATTTCGTTTGCCAGTGCTTAGCGCATACTCCCGTATGGAGTTGCCAAAATCTGTACCATAGCAGGTCAACATACTTTATCGTATTAATTATAAGCTCATCAATATCCTATTTGGCAATGTGATAAGCAACAGCTATAATTATATTAATAAAAGGTGCAGAATTTTAATATTCTGAATGGTGTAGTGATTGCTTTGAAGATAGATTATTAATATCCTGTTTCTCAACTATACTCCTATAGCAATTCTAGCCAATACTACTCACCACCCGATTGCGGTAAATTTTCGGTGTAATGCCTTCATCTTTCTTAAACAGGCGAATGAAATGATTCACATCTTCAAAGCCACTTTCGAGGCTAATATGATTGATGGAGAAAGACGTTTGCGATAGCAGTTCTTTAGCCCGGTGTAGTCGCTCCCGAATAATGAATTGGGCCGGGCTGATGCCATATTCCCGTTTAAAAAAACGAAAGAAACTGGGGCGACTCATACAGGCTTTGCGGCTTAGTACCGACACATTTAGCTTTTCGCCCAGGTTGTCTTTTATAAACTGAATGATACACTCAAACGGATGCGATGTAACATTTTGCAGGCAGATGGTTTTTGCAAGGGCCTGCGTTTGCGCCAGCCGTACAATCAGTTCTTTCAGCATTAGGTCGGCCAAAATATCTTTGGTGGTACTTCCCTCTTTGCACACCGTTACCAGGTTATTCAGCACGGTAGCCAGGCCGGTATTGTTTTGCAGATGGAGTTGCTGATAATCAATTGTCCAGCTATTGCCCCAGGCCGTTTTAGGAAACTGTTCGTTTAAATAACTCAGGGCCTGATGAATGCAGCCCCCATCTAGTGTAAGCGCTATACACTGGGTAGGATTATCTTTTTGTGCCTCCGGAAAATCAATTGCCATGGCCGTTCCGGCAGGTGCCAGCACTGTTTCTCCGGGAAAATAATCGAACTCGGGCAGGCCGGGCAGGTGCATTACTTTTTTGCCTCGAATCATGCTCGTAATTACAATATCCTGAAAGGCGAGGCCTACCCGTTCGGCCTGTTGGTAGGTTTCAAATACATTTAGTTCGCACTGCGATAAATTGTAGATGCTTCTGTTTTCAACATCCGTCAGCAGGTTGCTGTATGGCGTAAGACCAATCTTACTAAGGAGCGAAGACATAAGGCAGACATTTTCGAAACACTAATGTATCTAAAAGCGGTTGCATCTGGTGTTAAATCAAAAATTGATACAAAAAGCCGATTTTTTGATTCATTCTGCCGATGCTTTTTACGGAGCCGCCGGATGGCTTTGGCTATCTTAAAACGAAAAATTGCGCCCTGTGGAAATAATGGAAATGGAAGCGCCTGTAGCACAAAAGGCGGATAAGTATCCCTGGCCCCAATTTAAAGCCTGCTACGATAACTATATCGGCGGCAAGTTTGTAGCTCCGGTTCGGGGCGAATATTTTGACAACCCATCGCCTATTAATGGCAAGCTAATAGCCCAGGCAGCTCGCTCTAGTAAGGAAGATATAGAACTGGCGCTAGATGCAGCCCATAAAGCCTTCACCAGTTGGAGTAAAACATCTGTAACGGAACGCAGTAACATGCTGCTGAAAATAGCGCAGAAAATAGAAGACAATCTGCAGTATTTAGCCACAGTAGAAACCATTGACAATGGTAAACCTATCCGGGAAACCGTAAATGCTGACTTGCCATTAGTGGTGGATCACTTCCGCTATTTTGCAGGTGTAATCCGGGGTGAAGAAGGTGGTATTGCTGAGCTGGATCAGGATACGGTGAGCATTGTGCTACATGAACCCATTGGCGTTGTTGGCCAGATCATTCCCTGGAATTTTCCGCTGCTTATGGCTACCTGGAAGATTGCTCCGGCGCTGGCTGCGGGCTGTTGCGTAGTGGTAAAACCCGCTGAACAAACACCTACTAGCATCCTAATTTTGATGGAACTGATTGGCGACCTGATACCCGCAGGTGTGCTAAACATTGTAACGGGCTTTGGCCCCGAAGCTGGTAAGCCGCTGGCTACTAATCCCCGTATTGCTAAAGTAGCATTTACAGGCGAAACCACTACTGGCCGGCTCATTATGCAATACGCTTCCGAAAACCTGATACCAGTAACAATGGAACTGGGTGGCAAATCGCCCAATATTTTCTTTCCATCTGTAACGGCAGAGGATGATTCTTTTTTGGATAAGGCGGTAGAAGGTGCTGTATTATTTGCCCTGAACCAGGGCGAAATATGCACTTGCCCCAGCCGCATGTTGGTACACGAAAAAGCCTATGACAAGCTGATGGAAAAAGTGGTGGCCCGTACCAAGGCCATCAAAACCGGCCACCCGCTGGATCCTGAAACTATGATTGGTGCCCAGGCCAGCAACGACCAGTATGAAAAGATTTTGAGCTATATAGATATTGGCAAACAGGAAGGTGCCGAAGTACTAACCGGCGGTGGTGCCCTACACCAAAACAGCGGCCTAGAAGGTGGCTTTTACATAGAGCCAACCATTTTTAAAGGCACTAACAAGATGCGTATTTTCCAAGAAGAGATTTTTGGGCCAGTGCTATCGGTAGCCACGTTTAAAGATACCGACGAAGCCATTGCTGTAGCCAACGATACACTGTATGGCCTTGGTGCCGGTGTGTGGACCCGTGATGCCCACGAACTATACCAGGTGCCACGGGCTATACAAGCGGGCCGGGTTTGGGTAAATTGCTACCATGCTTACCCGGCACATGCACCTTTTGGCGGCTATAAGAAATCGGGCTTTGGCCGGGAAACGCATAAGATGATGCTGAACCACTATCGCCAAACCAAGAACATGCTGATAAGCTATAGTAAAAACAAACTGGGGTTCTTTTAGGGGAATTCAAAACCGCTCCTGCTATTAGTGGGGGCGGTTTTTTTTGGTTCACTTATAAATGAACGACGTTTATTTATTAATACAACATGGAGAAAACATTGAGAATAAAACCTACCGAAGCAGCCTGCAACCTGATTTGGGAACTGCAAGACCGGCATGGGCCACTTATGTTTCACCAGAGCGGTGGTTGCTGCGACGGCTCTCAGCCTATGTGCTTTGAAGCCGGGGATTTTAAAGTAGGTAGCAGCGATGTACAACTAGGAGTGGTTTGCGGCGTGCCCTTCTGGATGGCCAAAGACCAGTTTGAATACTGGCAGCATACACAGCTTACGCTGGATGTTATTAAAGGCCGGGGATCGTCGTTTTCGCTGGAGATACCCACAGGCAACCGATTTCATATTCGCTCCCGCATTTTTACAGAGGAGGAGATGGGCAACCTACAGCCAGTTAGTTTTGTTGAAGATGGTGTTTGATAAATAAGAGAGCAGCCGAAAGGCTGCTTTTTTTATTGGATTGTCCAGTTGACTATTGCTTCAGCCACCTTTGTTTTAGTATAATTTTTATCATAGGTGCTTAACTCTGTCAAGTGCCTGTTTGTTACTTATCAACCGAATTTTTGAAGTTGCTATTACAACCCGTAGTCAAATGTTTTAATTGTACTGTTTGTTATTCATAAACAAATAAAAGACATGCACCGGACAGACTCCAGCGCAAAAATAATTATGCTACTCCACCCAACTCGTAATATAAGCCTTATTCTCAATTTTTAATGCTTCTTCCGTTAGACACAATGGGTGGAAGGTGTCAATCATGACGGCAAGTTCTTTGGTTTCTTTAGCACCAAGGCTTTTCTGTACAGTGCCAGGGTGCGGGCCATGCGGTATGCCGGCGGGGTGCAGGGTTATCATGCCACGGGTTACGTTTTTGCGGCTCATAAAATCGCCATCCACATAGTATAGCAGTTCATCGCTATCGATATTGCTGTGGTTGTACGGCGCAGGGATGGCCTGCGGATGATAATCGAACAGGCGGGGTACAAAACTGCATACAACAAAATTGGCCGCTTCGAAGGTTTGATGCACGGGCGGCGGCTGGTGTACCCGGCCGGTGATGGGCTCAAAATCGTGAATGCTGAAGATGAAGGGATAGCAGCAACCATCCCAACCTATCACATCGAACGGATGATGAGCGTAAAGCAACCCATAAAGGTTACCCTGCTTTTTAGCCTTGATGAGGAAGTCGC
>CAXTDG010000319.1:0-5866 GCA_964242675.1 uncultured Chitinophagaceae bacterium | reverse complement strand
CTAACCGCTGATCCTGATACTTTCCTTTAACGACAGCCTTTTTACTTGCAAGCAATTATTCCTGTAGCAGGTGCTGCCACTCAGTTGCGGCCGCATACATCCACCCAACCCAAGGCACTGATTCCCATAGCCGGCAAAACCATTCTTAGCTTTATTGTAGATCAGTTGCAGGAAGCGGGTATACGGGAGTACATATTTATTGTAGGCTACCTGGGCGAAAAAATACAGGATTATGTATCTAATACTTATCCGCACCTGGTTACGCATTTTGTATACCAGAACGAGCGGCAGGGTACGGGCCATGCTATTCAGCTTACCCAAAATATTGTGGGCGAAGATGAAGTGATGGTGGTGCTGGGCGATACTATTTGCGAATATGATGTGAAGGAGGTAATTAGCAGCCCTTACAACATGCTGGGCGTAAAAAAGGTGGATGACCCCCGCATATTTGGCGTAGCCGAAGTGGGTATGGATGGTTTTGTGGAGCATGTAATAGAAAAGCCGTCTATACCTAAGAGCAATATGGCACTGGTAGGTATTTATAAAATAAAGGAAACCCGGTTTCTGTTTGGCTGCCTGCACCACATACTGGAAGACAATATAAAAACCAACGGCGAATACAACCTGACCGATGCACTGGAAAGCATGATACTGCAAGGGGCCAGGTTCAAATCGTTCAAGGTGAAGAACTGGTACGACTGCGGCAAAAAGGAAACCTTGCTGGAAAGTAACGCAACGTTGCTGAAAAAGATGGGTGGTAATGTGAATCCTAAAACGCATCAGTTTGAAAACAGCATCATCATACCGCCGGTGAGCATAGCACCGGGGTGCACCATTCGCAATTCTATTATAGGGCCGCATGTGGCTATTGGTGGCAATACAGAAGTGCAGCAATCCATTATTCGGGATAGCATTATTGGTAGCTATACCAACCTGTTTGAAGTAGTACTGGATAACTCCCTGATTGGTAGTGATGCCTCCGTAAAAGGCCTGAGCCGCAGCCTGAACATTGGCGACAATACCGAAATAGATTTTGGATAATGGAAGACGTTCCGCAACAGCCTAACGGCGAGTTATTGCTACAATTAGTAAAGATGGAAATGCCATTTGGCAAATACAAAGGCACTATTATTTGCGACCTGCCCACTTTTTACCTGGAATGGTTTGCTAAAGAGGGCTTCCCGAAAGGCAAGCTAGGGATGATGCTGGCTACGATGTATGAGATACGAACGAATGGACTGGAATATTTGCTGAAGCCGTTGAAGGGGAAGTAACAGAGAATGAATAATTATTGATAGTAAAGCATAGGCTTTTTATTTATTTCACCGTTTAGAAAAATTACATCTGTAGCAGAGAGGCTGGATATTTTCTATTGAGTTTGAGCCATCTCTGTTTAATGGTAAAATATGATCCTTAGTCCAGACATATTTGTAACGTTTATTTGGCCGTAGTGGAATCTGTTGCCAAAGCATATTACAACCTGGACACTTATCATAAGTTGCAAGTTTATCTAACCACTGTTTACGTGAATGCCTGCCTACTGCTAATAATTGTCTTTTAGAATAGATTTCAGCTCTATTTCTTCTACATGTTTTACAGTAATATTTTGTGAAGCCTCTGCTTGATGAAATCCAAGTACTCCAATTGTTTTCGCCGCATTTTGTGCAAGGTTTATCCATTTAGATAAGATTAGAATCGATTTGAAAATATGCTAGAATTTTCTGAATCTAAATTTCAACTAAAGTCAATCTGATTACCGAAAAGTGAAAATCTAATACCCAATCTCCAGTCGCAACTTCTCCTTCAATTCCCTCAGCAGCGGATATTGATCAGCCAGGAATTGAAAACGCTCCTGGCTGTTGAGGTGCTTAATGTCTTTCGCCTCATCGCTCTGTACAATTTCGGTACGGTATAGTAACTGTAATGCCCGGTTATTGAAGGCATTTTGAATATGTTGTAGCAGGTCGGTTTTGTACTGCTCAATCAGTTTCAGACTTAGCACGGATGGCGAAACAACTTCGGCTGTATTAGCATCCAGAATGTGCAATTCTATAATCGAAAAACTGGTAACGATGTGGTGCAGTCCTTCGGCTTTGCGCTGGTCGGCAAACTCCTGCCAGGCTTGTTTCAACGCTTCTATTTCCAGCGGAATCACCTGCGCCGTTTGCTGTATAGCACCGGAATTGTGTTTTTCCTTGAACTGATTCAGTAGCGATTTTTTGGCCCCATTAGGAGCGGTAGGTGCTGTGTTAGCAGGCCTGCCTACTGTTGGTGAAGCTGGCTGTTGGCTACTAACCGGCTGCGTTGGTTCTGGTTGCGAAGCTGTAGGCTGATATTCCTTCGACGCTTCTTTAGCAACCTGCTCCGTCAAAGTGGCTTCCTGTGGCGGGCCAGTTTGCTTGCGAATAGTAGGTGTAGGAATACTACGAGTGCGATAGGCTATCGGGCCATCAACCGAACGTTTTTTTACCAGTGCGCCTTCAGTAGAAGTAGCCAGTTCCAGTGCCTGCGGCAGATAGCAAAGTTTAATGAGGCACAACTCAACATGCAAGCGGCGGTTGCGGGCCATACGGAACTGTATTTCAGCTTCGTTCAAAATGTTTAATGCACTCACCAGGTAGGAGAGGCTAATGTCAGCAGCGGTATCCCTATAGCGGTCTTGCAGACCTTCTACAACATCTAATAGGGCGGCGGCTTTGGCATCTTTGCACACCATTAGGTTGCGCAGGCATTCGGCAAAGCCGTTCAGCACCGTATCGCCCTCAAAACCTTTACGGTTTATTTCATCGAAGAGTAATAAAGCGGTAGCCAGCTCCTGGTTTACCAAGGCATCCAGCAATTTGAAAAAATAATCCTCATCCAGGATGTTCAGATGTTCCAGCGTGTCGGGGTAGGTAACGTGGCCATTGCTAAAGCTTACAATTTTATCCAGAATACTAAGGGCGTCCCGCATGCAGCCTTCACTTTTCTGAGCAATTACTTGGAGCGAAGCCTTATCAGAATCGATGTGTTCTTTATCTACAATTTCCTGTAGGTGCTCAACTGTATCATTGTTGGTGATGCGTTTAAAATCGAAGATCTGGCAACGGCTAAGGATGGTAGGAAGGATCTTATGCTTTTCCGTAGTAGCCAAAATGAAAATGGCATAGCCAGGCGGCTCTTCCAGCGTTTTTAGAAATGCATTGAAGGCTGCCGTGCTGAGCATGTGTACCTCATCCACAATGTATACCTTGTATTTACCGGCCTGTGGTGCAAAGCGTACCTGCTCCACCAGGCTGCGGATATCATCCACCGAGTTGTTGCTGGCAGCATCCAGTTCATGAATATTGAGCGATACCCCATCATTGAACGATACGCAGGAATGGCACTGATTACAGGCTTCTCCTTCCGGCGTACGGGCCGTGCAGTTAATGGTTTTAGCTAAAATACGGGCACAGGTAGTTTTGCCTACACCTCGTGGCCCGCAAAATAGAAATGCATGAGCCAGTTGATTATTGACAATGGCATTTTTAAGGGTAGTGGTAATATGCTGTTGCCCCACAACGGTACTAAAATTCTGAGGGCGGTATTTACGGGCTGAAACAATGAACTTATCCATAATAAAGGACGTGCAAGCTACTTCAAATTTCTTTTTTTACCACATAGGCACAGTAGTTTACACATAGGTTCACAGAAGGTATAGGAGCCATAGAAACCAATAAACCGAGAACAAAGGGCATAGAAAAATTTACTGTTTTCTATGTGTTACTGATGTGCTCCTTATATTTCTATGTGGTGAAAAGCTACAACAATGGATGCCGCTTAAATTCCTTCGTTCTATCGAACAGGTAGCGATAAGTAGCCAGCGTACGGGTAGTGCTGAACTCCAGGTTTTTAGAGATATTGATGATCTTAGGGTTGAAATCGCCCTGCCACTGTAACTCAGTATAGTTGTACTGGTGCTGGGCTTGCTGCACTTTGGCCGCCTCCACTACCATAAAATAATCTACCCCCAAAGTCTGAAAACGAGGCGCTACACCAAACACAATTCCTACAGCAGTATCCAGTTCACCTTTTTTCTTAAGCCATAGAAATTGCAACTTTTGCAACAACCCAAACTTGCCCTTAAACCGCTTAAAGATTTTATTGAGGTCGGGGATATTGAGGTAAAAAGCAACCGGCTCGCCTTTGTAATAAGTAAACCAAGTGAGGTCGGTATCCAGCACAGGTTTCATTTTGCGGAAAAGTTTTTGAGCTGCTTCCAGGCTCATTTCCTTATTGCCGGCATGGCTTGCCCAGGCTTTGTTGTACACACTTACAAAATCAGCAGCGTATTTATCCAGCTTATCTAGTTCCATCCGCCGGGTTTCAAAGCCACCTTTTTGTTCCAGCTTTTCGTGGGCTTCGTAAAACCGATCCTGGAAGCGGCCATGCATAGGGCGGCCCATACAATACTGGTAGTAAAAAGGCTGAAAACCATAATCCTCAAACAGCTTTTGATAGTAGGGAGGGTTGTAGTTCATGCAATACAGAGGCGGCTTAAAGCCATCAATCACCAGGCCCCACCAGCGATCCCGTTCGCCAAAATTGATAGGGCCATCCATGGCTTCCATGCCTTGCTCTATCAGCCATTGTTTCGCTGAATTGAATAGGATTTCTGCTGCTTCGGGGTTATTGATACAATCAAAAAAACCAATGCAGCCGGTTGACTGCTCATCGCCTTTATTGGTGTAGCGATTATTCGTAAAAGCAGCTATGCGGCCAATCAGTTTACCAGCATCATCTTTCAGTATCCAGCGCTTGGCTGTACCACTTTTAAAAAACTTGTTCTTTTTTTCATCAAACACATCGTTGATGTCTTTATCCAGCGGTTGAATGTAATTGGGATCGGCCTGGTTGATAACCACATTTACCTGTAAAAACTCCCTGGCGGTTTTGCTATCGGATACTATGAGCAGTTGCATGGCGGCGAAGATAAAGGGAGTGATTGCATGTAAAAAGCCTTTGAAATAAGCTATTACTTCAAAGGCTTTTTTATTAAAAATATTTCATCAAATAGCAACTCTACTTCGCAAACAACCGCTTGGCCATCGTCCGATCATGCCGGTAAATGTCTGAGCGAAAACAGTATAAGCCTTCTTCATTTACCCAGGCGGTGTAGTAGCTAATGAATACTGCAATGGTGTGTTCTTCCGGTAGTGTTACTCGTTTTTCCTTCTTCAGGTGCATTGCCGTTTGAATACTGTCGGCACTCCATGCAGTATCGTAGCGGAGCAGGTAAGCCGCCATCTTCGTTGGTTCAGCCAGGCGGATGCAGCCATGGCTGGCAGCCCGTTTATCTCTTCCAAACAAACTTTTGGCAGGTGTATCGTGGAAATAAATATCGAACTCATTGGGGAACAAAAATTTTACATTTCCCAATGAATTAGCCCCGCCTGGCTTTTGCCGTACCCGTGGCAGGCCATCACCCCAGTGGCCTACTACTTCCATATTATGCCGACGCAGATAACCAGCACTTTTACCAATTTCGTTTTTGGTGATACTGTAAGGCACATTCCAATAAGGGCTAAATACCACATACTTCAAGTTGCTGCTAAATACTACTGTGCTGTGTTGTGCATTACCCACCACAATGTCCATATCCCACTTCGGTTTGCCGCCTTCGTACAGGTGCAGTTTGTATTCTGGAATATTTACCGAAATGTAATTGTCCGGCAAATGTGCAGGTGCCCATTTCAGCCGCTCCATATTAATGATAAGTTGCCGGATACGCCAGCTTACCGGTCGGTTCATTTCCGCAATCAGGTTGGCTCCTACAGCGCTATCTTCTTTAAAGCCCATACGCCGGGCAAAATGATTAACAGCTGCAACCAGCGTTTCATTAAAC
>CAXTDG010000318.1:0-5868 GCA_964242675.1 uncultured Chitinophagaceae bacterium | reverse complement strand
GACTTGTTTTGTATGGTAAGGGAAAATTCATACTAATATACTGTTTTTGCCGAAGTTTACCAATAGTAGCAGAAGTAATACTTTGATCGTTAAGCATTTTAAAATCTGGATCAGAAAACCAATTATCCATTGCGACAAAATAAGCTATACCGCCAGCAAGATTACTGGTTATTTCGACTGGGAATAATTCATCATCCACCTCAACAGTCACGTAAGTAAATGCCTCATCAAACATGCTGGATTTGCTTATTGTAATATCACGGTTAATCATTGCATAGAGTGTACTTTGCTCTTGAGGAGAATAAGTAACGAATTGTTTAAAACTAAAAGGGTGAGACAGCTTTACTTTCAGTGTGCGTTTTACAGAGAGGCTATCTCCAAAAAAGGCTTTGCCTTTGATATCTTTAATCGAGGTGTCACAAAATGATATAAAGCCCTTTTGCTTTCCTGTATCGCTCATTTCTAAGCAATAAGTAATTTTTTGAAATAGCTTTTTTTTAGAGCTGTCAGGCAAATTAATTACCAAAGTAAAAAGACTGTCACCGCCTTTAGCAGGAATCCTATATGATTTCTCTTTTACAACTGGTTGTCCTACTGTTGTATTTAGCAGCGCCATTAGAGTAATGGGCATAACTGTTTTTAACATTAATTTAATATATACTTCCATAAATAAAATATTCCTTTTGATTTAATGATCAGCTAAAATAACTAGTTGATGTGAAATTGTCAACTGCCTTTAGTTCTAAAAGCTTCTGACAGAATACTTTTATAAAATGTTATATTGAATCGCTTTTAACTTCAACCCGTGTCTCCACAAATAGGGATGATTGAATATCAGTAACCTCCAAAAACACAACCATTCCGCCCATTGCCCAATAGCATCCCTTCTGTTTAAAGGCGGCGGGATGTGGAGGGTGTAGCCCGACCGCAGGAAGGGCCGCAGCGAAGCGGAGCCCGGAGCAGCCCGAACAAAAGCTTAATTTCGTAGTCCAATCCACCACCCCTCCTTTTTCCTTTTTACTTTTGCCTTTTTACTTACACTATGCAACTCTATTGTGAATCTCTGACCGAATACCGCCGCCTCAAAACTCGTGAAGTAGCTGTGGGTAGCTTGCTGCTGGGCAACTACCATCCCATTCGCCTGCAAACCATGACCACCACCGACACCATGAACACACTAGCCACGGTGGAGCAAACCATTCGCTGCATTGAGGCGGGTGCGGAGTTGGTTCGTATAACAGCGCCATCGAAAAAGGAAGCAGAAAACTTGCTGAACATTAAGAATGAGCTGCATAGTCGGGGCTACTATACACCGCTGGTGGCCGACATTCATTTTACCCCAAATGCGGCTGAAATAGCGGCCCGGATAATTGAAAAAGTTCGGGTGAACCCAGGTAACTATGTTGATAAAAAGAAGTTTGAGCAGATTGACTACACGGATTTAGAATACCTGGAGGAAATTGACCGTATCCGGGAACGCTTTACACCGCTGGTAAAAATCTGTAAGGAATACGGCACCGCCATGCGGATTGGCACCAACCACGGCAGCCTCAGTGACCGCATTATGAGTCGCTATGGCGATACGGCTATTGGCATGGTAGAAAGCGCCATGGAGTTTCTCCGCATAGCCCGTGGCGAAAGCTACCACAACATTGTGCTGAGTATGAAGAGCAGCAACCCGCAAGTAATGGTGCAGGCCTATCGCCTACTCATCCACCAGATGGAAGGCGAATTTGGCGAATGCTACCCGCTGCACCTCGGCGTAACCGAAGCTGGTGACGGCGAAGATGGCCGGGTGAAAAGCGCTGCCGGTATTGGCACCCTGCTGGAAGACGGCATTGGCGACACCATCCGGGTAAGCCTAACGGAAGACCCGGAACTGGAAATACCGGTTTGTAAGGATTTGGTGAAGCGGTATAGTCGGCAGTCGGCAGTCAGCAGTCAACAATCTGAAAGTGCGTCAGTGATTCCGCCTATTGTACAGCCATTATACGACCCGTTTTCATACAAGAGAAGAGAAACATTTGAGGTGTCAAACATTGGCGCTAAACATGTACCAGTTGTTATTGCAGACCTAAGTAAAATAGGAAGCATTGCTCCGCAGGACTTGATTTCTATTGGCTACACCTACAATGAAATCACAGATAAATGGAATATCAGCGATGGGGCAGCCGATTACATTTTCACTGGTAAAGCGGAATTAGATTTTGCATTACCTGGAACTTTGAAAGTAATTACCTGGCCGAACCATTGGCTGGCTGCTAGCGATAAAACAAAGTACTTCCCCATTTTTGATGCAGTGGCCTACACGAAGGATGCAGCCAAAAGCGATGTCCTGAATTTTGTAATGCTGGACTGCTTTAGCGACGATACACCAATAAACGATTTTACCGGTCTGGACGAAATAGCCAACGACCCAACGGTGGTGCTTTGCCTGTCGTCAAAAAATCAGCAGGCCATGACGGCTGTTCGGCGGATGTTTATAGAGTTGATGAATCGGGGTATTAAAAATCCGGTGGTGTTGATTACCGATAGCTACTGGCAAACGCCGGACGAACACCTCATTCATTTTGCTACTGAAACCGGCGCTTTATTACTGGATGGTTTTGGCGATGGCATTTGCCTGGGCATGACCAGCAAAGCCTACCAAAAAGCAGAAGGCAGTGAGCAATTAGCGGAAGACACCGAATTTACCTCCGCCAATGAAGATGGCGAGCCGGAAGGCATGGTGGAAGTAGAAGAATTAGTAGCCGAAGGTGAACTGGAAAGAGCGCCGTTGGGTGCAGCAACCTCATCGGCCATTGCACTACAACCTGCTGCTAATACTAGCGGCCGTAATTACACCGTCAACCATAGTGTAGAGCAATTTCTAAACACGACAGCGTTTAGCATTTTGCAGGCTACCCGTACCCGCATTAGCAAAACAGAGTACATCAGTTGCCCAAGCTGCGGCCGTACCTTGTTTGACTTGCAGGAAACCACGGCAAAAATCCGCAGCGTAACCAACCATTTGAAAGGCGTAAAAATTGCCATCATGGGTTGTATTGTAAATGGCCCCGGTGAAATGGCCGATGCTGATTTCGGCTATGTTGGCAGCGGCCCCGGAAAGATTACCTTGTATAGAGGTAAAGAAGTAGTGAAGCGAAATGTAAGCGACGATGTAGCGGTGGAAGAACTGATTGGGCTACTAAAAGAAAGCGATGCCTGGGTAGAACCGGTGAAATAATAAACTCCTAACAACTCCAAATTTGTAAAGATTTGGAGTTGTTGTTTACGAGATTTCTTAATTCATCTTTTCAGTAACTTGCTCTAAACAATTTTCTCATGGCGGTAGAAACAGCAATACACCCACCTCGTACCATGCTGGAGGTTTTTAAAAGCCTGCCGGAAGGAACGAACATTCAACTCATCGAAAATAATCTCGTTATGAGCCCTGCCCCAATCCCTCTTCACCAATGGATCATTGGGGAAATTTTTGGAGAACTAAGAAGCTTTTTTAGGAAAGAGAAGAATGGACGAGTTTGGATTTCACCTTCCGATTTACACCTTGACGATTTTAATGTTTATCAACCTGATTTATTTGTGGTGCTTGGAACACCACCTCAAAGGCCTGGTAGGAAAATGGAACATCGAGGTATTCTGGATTTAATAGTTGAAGTCCTGTCTCCTAGTACGGCTAGGTATGACTTGCATGAAAAAAAAGAAGTTTACGAGAGCTTTGGCGTAAAAGAGTACTGGATCATTAATCCTGAAGACTATACAGCCACCGGCTATTATCTGGTAAACGATGAATACCACGAATTTTTCAAAGGCGAAGGTGTTTTAGAATCGAAACTATTAAATGTAAAAATCGAATTTTAAGCACTTGTCGGCTTAGGTACATCATCCTTCCATAATCGTTCATATTTAGTTTCCCAGTTGTATTTCCAGCGCTTGTGCGTCCACAGGTAGATATGTGGGCTGGCTTCAATATCCTGCTGTAGGCGGCGGGCATAGCGGCGGGTTAGTTCGCCTTCAGAAGTGGCAGCAGGATCTTCGCAAAACAATTCAGCTTCAAAATGATAATACCCCCGTTTTAATCGCTTAATAGAAAAATACACCACTGGTGTGCCGCCCAAACGGGCATTACGTTCTGGGCCTTTTATAAAAGGGGTTGGCTGATTCATAAACTGTACCCAGTACGCTTGCTGCGGGTTGGGCGGACGTTGATCTGCCAGCAGCGCCAGCATATATTGACTGTTGCGATAGGGCAGCAGTTGCTTTGCCATTTCACCTGCCTGTACCGGCCTGGCACCAAATCGGCTGCGGATGGTGACAAAAAGGGCATCCATTGCTTTATTGTTGAGATGCAGATACACGGGTAGCGTAAGGTAAGGCTGATGCAGGCTGGTATTGGCACAGGCCCATTCCCAGTTGAAATTGTGGCCTAAAAGAATTTGTATGCGGGGGTATTTTTGATACAGTTCTTTTACAACATCCCAATTAGCCGTCATTCGTTTATTAAGCGACTTTGTAGGAATAGATAGCAGTTTAATAGTCTCTATCCAGTTTTGCATGAAGCAACGATAAAACTTGCGTCGGATACGCTTCAGTTCTGCATCGTTTTTTTCAGGGAAAGCATTTTTAAGATTCGTTAGAACTACTTTTTTTCTGTAGCCAACAATGTAAAATAAGATGAGGAAAAAAAAGTCGGACAGACCATATAGTACCCATAGCGGAAGCAGCGATAGGGCATAAAAGAAGTAGTAAGTAAGTCGGGTCATAATTATTACAGGTAAGTCAACCGCTGCAAAGTTGCCCGTCAAAGTAACAGATGTATGACTTTCCGTTGTAAATAATGCTTAATAAGTGGGTGAAGCTCGTCAATTCACTACCTGAATGTAATACGTAAACTTTGCTGGCCCTGCCGTAACCGTGTACTCCGGCATAGGCGTAGGCCCGCAGGAATTAGAGCCAACCCCCAGCGTTTTATATCCAATACAAACAACCGTTGAGGTGCTTTTAGGTAAATCAATTCTGTATTCTACCGGAGCCATTTCTTCATCGCTGTAAGGCAGCGCTGCCACTTGTAATAAAGCGGTATCAGATGAAATTTTCAGGCTTCCCCTTTTCCCTGAAACGGTTGCCCAATACACATCTTCGTGGTTACCTGCTTCCATTGGTTTTTCGTAAGGCGTTAGTTGATTAGCTACACTGCTGTTGTAAAGGCCAATTTCAGATCCCACTTTTCGATCGGAATAGTTTTCCATGGGGCCACGGCCGAAATAGCTGAACTGCTGCAAATCTTGATTGAGGAACATGCGTACGCCCATCCGGGCAATCACCAGTTTAGCGTCGCTTGATTTTACATCGTTTTCTACTTTGATGCTACCATCACCCGAAACAGTGTATACCACTTTATGATTAACCGTAAAGCCATTTTTACCGGTGCTATTTAGCGTAGCCGAAATACTAATGGAAGACGATGAAACCTGCTTTGCCATAACGCTAGTTGCTCTCCAACTCATTTGTTTCAGTCCTTTCTTTTCCCAAATACTATCGGCATAAATATCGTCCTGCTGGTGTGGCGCTCTCCACAGATGAAGCATTGGTCCGCCGCCATTTTGCAAGAGGTTTACACCATTGCGATAGATAGCCGATAAAGTACCGCTGGTTTTACTAAACACCAGGCTAAAACCTTTGCCTGTTATGGTTATTGCAGTATCGGCTTCTTTAAAACTAAGTGGTGAGGGCACTACTTTTTGAGGAAGGTTAGCCAAATAATTATTGTGTAAAAGGATTTGATCAGAAGCTACTTCATAGCCCTTCTTTGCCCAGCTTTCATTCCCTTTCAGCGTAAAGGAAAACCGGATGTAATAAACGTCGCCA
>CAXTDG010000317.1:1510-5869 GCA_964242675.1 uncultured Chitinophagaceae bacterium | reverse complement strand
ACCACACCTAGAGCTTCTACAAATCGTTCCGGCAATTGCAAATTGAAGTGGTAGGCATTTGCCACCTGCCGGGCACCAATACCCGCAAACAAAAGCAACAGTACCGATGGCACCCGGATGTATTTGCTGGCAATAGAAAACAGGTAAGACAGAATAACAATGCCGCAAATAATAATCAGCAGTAGTTCGGTGTTGATATTGCCCATGCAATGGTTTTGAGGGTGATATTATAATTATCAGGCCACTAAAAACGCCGCTGTGCTAATGCTAGGGTATTGCCTAAAACGCAGCAAACTTTTTAAAATCCTCTAATGAGAGCCAAGTTGCGTTAACAATTTTTTGTGTTTTTGACTACTAACAGGTATTATTGCTGTGCTGAACAAATAGCATATCACCCAACCAAAACAACTTGCAGTTTCTTACCGGATACTGACTTTCTCTATTTCCCTTTTTGTAACTTTTCTATTTTTTGCTTATGAGAAAATACCTTAGGTATTTTATAATTATTTGTGTTGCCTGGCTGTATGGCAATGCCGCAGCTCAGGAAACAACGGTATCTGGCGTGATACTGGAAAGTGTAAGAAACCAGCCGCTGGAAGGTGTAACGGTGAAGGTTGCTGGTACCAATACGGCTACAAAAACCGGTGTAAATGGTGGCTATAGCATTAAAGCAAAGCCAGGTGATGTGCTTGAATTTACATATGTCGGTTTTGCTACGCAAAGAATCACTTATCGTGGTCAGCCTATCAACTTAACTTTAAGAAGCACCGGCGCTACTGAGCTGGATGAAGTAGTGGTGGCAATGGATTTGAAACGCCGCCCCCGTGAATTGGGCTACGCTGCTCAACGGGTTGATGGTGCAGAAATTCAGCAAACGCAAAGAGAAAATTTTATTAATAGCCTACAGGGCCGGGTAGCTGGGGTAACGGTGACACCAACCAACGGACAGGCAGGTGCTTCGTCTCAGATTATTTTACGGGGGTTCAATTCACTTTCGCTTAGCAACCAACCGCTTTTTATAGTTGATGGTATCATTCTGGACAACTCAACCCTGAATGAAACTTCTAATGGAGGTTCAGGATTAGGATTAGCCAGTGACCGGCCTAACCGCAACAACGACTACACCAACCGTATTGCTGATCTAAATCCAAATGACATTGCTAGCCTTACTATCTTGAAAGGACCAGAAGCTACTGCTTTATATGGTAGCCAGGCTAGTAGTGGTGCTATCGTTATTACTACCCGTAAGGCAGTTCCGGGTAAAATAGCGGTTCAGTACGACAATAGTTTTCGGATGCAGTTGGTAAACCGTTTTGCTTCACTAAACAACCAGTTTAGCCCAGGTACAAATGGTACAGCGGGTACTGGCTTTACATATTTCGGCCCAGCCTATCCTTCCGATATTAAAACCTACGATAACGTTCATGGTTTCTTCCGTACCGGCTTTGCCCAAACGCATAACCTGGGGGCAGATTTTGGATTTAAAAACGTAGGTTTTCGGCTTTCCACTTCTTTGTTTGATCAAAGTGCTGTAGTTAAAACAAACGACTACCGCAAGTTCAATATCCGGCTTTCGAACACTACCCGCATTGGTAAATACATAAATCTTACACCATCCCTACAGTACATCCGTTCGGATAATGATAAGCCTATCAGAGGTGCTGGCGGTTACCTGTTGGGCTTATATATCTGGCCTATTGATAATGATGTTTCCAACTATCAGTCAGAAGCTGGTAACAAGCTGCTGTTATATGGTTCAGATCCCAATGCTGAAACCGACAACCCTTTTTTCAATGTAACACACAACCGCAGTATGGATCATACTGACCGCTATGTGGCTACATTAGGTATTGACCTTACACCGTTTGACTGGCTTACTGTTAATGGCCGCTTTGGTTATGATACATACAAGAGTAATGGCTACACTTTTTACCATCCGCTTTCCAGCCAATACACCCGGCAAACCGGTGGTTATCTGGATAACTACTGGAGAAATTATGAGGGTTATAACCACACCATTACTGCTACTGCCCGTAAAAAAGTTGGCGACTTTAGCCTACGCCTGCTAGTAGGTACAATGTGGCAGGATTATGAAACCCGCATGTTTGCCGTAGCTGGAACTAATTTGAAAGACAGTTCCGGAACTGATAGTAGTAATACAGCACCTAATACTCGTATCCGGTTGCTACGCAATACCTACGGAGAATATAACAAAAGCATCACCCGGCAGATTGCCTATTTTGGAGAAGCTGCTATTGGCTATAAAGACCTTGCATTTCTTAGCTACACTCACCGGTTTGAATCGGCTTCTATTTTTCCTAAAAAGAATCGTAACTACAACTACCCAGGTGTAAGTCTGAGTATCATTGCGTCAGACATTTTTCCGAAACTAAAAACAGGCAACATTCTTACTTACTGGAAGTTGCGGGCATCGCTGGCCGGTACAGCCCGCCTGGCTGATCCTTACCGCAATCAGTCAGTATTCGTCAACAACTTTGCTTCCTCACCCGGCCCGGCTTACTCTTATGGGTTTGATAATAACAATCCTGACCTAAAACCAGAACGCCAGACAACTTACGAAATTGGTACCGAGGCCCGCTTTTTCAATGACCGCTTTGGTATTGACGGAGGCTATTACAATGTGCTTTGTACCGATCAAATCAGCCAGGGCTATCGGGCTAGTTATGCTACCGGTTTTGTACTCAACACATCCAATGCAGCCTCTACCCGCAACCAAGGTGTTGAGCTTACGCTGGATGTAACGCCTGTTCGTAATAAGAACTTCAACTGGAATGTTCGCTTTAGCTTCAACAAGATGTGGAGCAAAGTATTGAGCTTGCCGGTTTCTATCCAAGGCGATTATTATATTGCTGATACGTATTTGTATGGCCAGGCCCGTGGTGGTTTGTACCGCAACAGTCCGGTTACCACACTTACTGGCTACCACTACCAGCGCAACAATGCCGGTGATATTTTGATTAACCCTGCTACCGGAATACCTGTAGTAGAAGGATCTTTCACCATTATTGGCGATCGCAATCCTAAGTTCACATTAGGTACATTAAATACGCTACGGTACAAAAATTTCAACCTTAGCTTTTTGTGGGACTTAAAAGTAGGTGGTGATATTTTTAATGCTACCGATATGTACTTAACACTTCAGGGTAAAAGCCAGCGTACTGCTGACCGTAAAACCACAAGGGTAGTAGCAGGCGTATTGAACGATGGATTACAAAATACGGCTACACCTACCCGCAACACCATTGCCATTACACCGTACTACACGCAAGCCTACTATACCGGTATGCCAGAAGAAGAATTTGTACAGAAAAATGTAAACTGGTTTCGGTTAAGAGACCTCACCTTCAGTTATACACTGGGCCAGAAGCTGGTTCGTAGTTTCAAAGCCTTTAAATCGCTAAGTATTTTTGGTACTGCTAACGATCTTGTATTATTTACCAATTATAAAGGGGCCGATCCGGCTATTAATGGCAACACTGCTAGTAGCACAGGTATAGGTGGCTTTGGTATAGACTATGGTAACCTGCCTACTCCTATTAGCTTGAATTTTGGACTACGTGCTGGTTTTTAATTAAAAATCATAGAAGAAAAGAAGATGAAACAACTAACTATAAAATGGGCTTCAGCCTGTAGTGCTGTTCTGCTCTTGCTTTCATCCTGCTCAAAAAAGCTGGATGAAGTATATCAAAACCCAAACGCAACAGTGAGGGTACCGGTTGAAACATTGTTGCCAAGCTGTATTGGTAATTTTTTGGGCAGCAGCTCAGCTGCTGGTAGCGGCTATGGCCTGGGCGGGGATGCCGTGCTAATAGGTCGGTATATTCAATATTGGGGAAGTTATTCAACTACTGCCTCTCCTATTTCTTATTCCGTTTCCAATCAGTCGAACTATGATGCTATGGGCGGCACTATTGCTGCCAGCGATAACTTAGGTTCGGTGTGGGCAGCTCACTACTACGGTATGGGCCAAAACCTGAATAAAATTATTGAGTGGGGTACTGAAGAGCAAAAATGGGATTATGTAGGAGCAGCCTGGGCCATGCGGGCCTGGAGCCTGTTGGAAGCCACCAACGAATACGGCGAAATAATTTTGAAACAAGCTTTCAATACCAGCCTGCAAACTTTTTTGTACGACGAGCAGCCGGAAGTGTACGACTCTGTAAGGGCAACCTGTTTTCGGGCATTGGAATACCTGAACCGAACAGATGGAGCAGTAAACCAGGCTAATTTGGCAAAAGGCGATATGTACTTCAACAAAGGAGATATAAACAAGTGGAAAAAATTTGTGTATGGAATTTTGGCTCGTTCTTACCAGTACATCAGTGACAATCCAACATA
>CAXTDG010000317.1:0-1500 GCA_964242675.1 uncultured Chitinophagaceae bacterium | reverse complement strand
AAAGCGGATTCAGCTATTAAATACGCTGACCTAGCAATGAGTATAAATGCTGATAATGCAGTACTCAGTTTTGCAAATACGGGCATCACAGGTACCTCTAGTTATTTTGGCCCTATCCGGGTAAATATTGGAAGCATCAGGCAGTCAAACTATATTGTAGGTTTGATGACTGGTACTGACACCAGTGCTTTTTTGAATGCGCCAGATCCCCGTATTTGGTATATGCTAAGAGAAAATCCTAATGGAAACTTTAAAGGAATTATTGTAAATAAAGGAAGCCAGGGACTTGTAACCGCCGACCAGCCACAAAGTTTTTGGGGTGCCCGCTACGATTCTACTTCAGCTCCTGCTGCTGAAAAAGGACGCTATATCTATCGTAATAGTGCAGATTTCCCCATTATGACGGCTTCTGAAATGAAGTTTATTAAGGCCGAAGCGGCTTATTTAAAAGGCGATAAAGAAGTAGCAAGAACAGCTTACCGGGAGGGCATTGACTTGAATTTTGATATGCTGTCAACTTCTTATGCTACTAATGTTCCTACAGATAAAGTTATAACCGCCACGACAAAATCGACTTACCTGAACAACACAGCCGTTGTTCCGGCTTCTGGTGCAGGACTTACCCTTAGCCAGATAATGCTGCAAAAATATATTGCCCTGTATGGCTGGGGCGTACAGGAAACCTGGGTAGACATGCGTCGCTACCATTATAATACTGACCGGGATCTGTCGGGCACAAAAGCTGTTTATGCAAGCTTTGTACCCCCAAGTGGTACTGACCTGTACGGTAATAATAATGGTAACCTGGTATATCGGGCAAGGCCCCGTTACAATTCAGAATACCTATATAACATTCCCGAACTACGACGCATAGGTGCTCTTCAGCTTGACTACCATACTAAGCAACCTTGGTTTGCTACCCGGTAGTACTTATCTCTTTACTTTCAAACTAACTGATTGATGAAAAAATCATTGCTTATAATATCGGTGCTGTTACTGGCTATTTTTTTTTATGCCTGTAAAAAAACGGATTTTGAAATGCGGGCTGACTATGTTGACTTGAGTAACAAAGCTTATATCAGGTTGATTCATGCCAGCCCTAATTTCAGGGCAGTAAATAACGCACCTGATACCTTCAATTTTTATGTAGATACTGCCCGTATCAATAGTCCCTTTCTTACGTTTGGTAGCGTTTTTCCAGTTGCCGGCCTTAGTTCGTACATAGCAATAGATACTGGTATCCGAACGTATAAACTATCTATCCCAGGAGTTATAAAACCCGATTCTGTAAGTATTCGGGGTAATTTTCAGGATACACTTACACTTGGCCTCAAACGCAGTTATTTTATTACTGATACTTTTATTTACCGAGCCAATGATGTATTTAGTCAACCGCTAACTGGTTATTACAATCTTCGGTTTGCCCACATGGTATTGAATGATACTGCGGGTAAAACAGTAGACGTTTTTTCTGCCCGTCGAAATGCTAATATCTATACC
>CAXTDG010000316.1:0-5891 GCA_964242675.1 uncultured Chitinophagaceae bacterium | reverse complement strand
ACGCTACACCGCAAAACCTGCGGGATAGCATCGATAAGAATTTGCAAACCTTAAAAATAGAACAGGTTCAGCTCGTACACTTTCGGGTGATGCCTGGTAATCCGGTGCCTTTTGCCGAATCGCTAGGCGCTATGTTTGAGATGCAGAAAGAAGGCAAAATACTGCATGTGGGCCTCAGCAATGTAAGCCTAGAAGAACTGCAGGAAGGTTTGAAAATGGGGGAGATAGCCACGGTAGAAAATATGTACGGCTATGGCCAACGCACTACTAAAAAAACGGCTCATGGCGAAGACCGGGGTGGGGAAGAAGTACTGACCATTTGTGAGCAAAACAGCATCCCATTAATTCCCTATTTCTCCCTGCAAAATTCTTTGAAAAAAGGCCATAACAAAATAGCCGATGTAGCTGAAAAGTATGATGCTACCGAAGCACAAATAAATCTGGCCTGGCAGTTACATCGTTCGCCATGGATATTGCCTATTCCGGGCACTACTTCTATTGCCCACTTAAAAGAAAACCTGGCAGCAGCCAATATTGAACTTACGGAGCAGGAGATGGAATACCTGGGATAAATTATTTAAAAAAAAGCTGGCTATCCTTCCATTTTATCGGAAAGATGGCCAGCATTTTTATTTTCAAAACAGATGCTTCCTAAAAAGAAAACAGCAACACTTTTAGCCTATTAATACAATCCTACTTACTCCATAAACTTCTGTGGATGTTTCTTATTAAAATCCGTTGCATCTTGGTAAGCTTTGGCTACTGATAAGATGGTAGCTTCATCGTACAGATTGCCCAAAAAAGTAATGCTTGTAGGCAACCCGGCTGGCGAAAAACCAACTGGAAAGCATAATGCCGGATGACCAGTAAGGTTAGTAATAGACAACTGGGCACCTCCAAATGTGGGTACAATCAGCACATCCCAGCTTTTCATAAAATCATTCATGTCTACCATCATTTTGTAGCGGTGTCGGTTGGCATTGATATACTCAATAGCCGGAATGAAACGGGCTGCCCGAAAAGCATTGGGCCAATCGAACCGCTGCTGGCCGGTAAGTTCATCATCAAGTCGGCTGCGGGAGAAGGCATCGAATGCAGCACCGGATTCTGCATTCAAGATTATATCCGACATGGCAAATGGGGCCAGCACCGAATCCGGGAAAACGATTTCCTGTACCTGGGCACCCAGTTTTTTAAGCTGCTCTATTACTGCCCACTGCGATGCTGTTGGCGGAATGTTTTTGAAATAATTGGAAGCGTACGCAATGCGTAGCTTTTTCCAATTGGGTTTGCCAGTATAGTTGAAGGCCCGCTCTATGGCACATTCATCTTTGCCATCCGTACCTTTTATAAAACTAAACACAAGCGCTGCATCTTCTGCACTGCGGCACAAGGGGCCAATTTTATCCATGCTCCAGCTAAGCACCATGGCTCCGCTACGGCTTACCGAACCAAACGTAGGCCGCAGGCCGGTAGCACCGCATACGTTAGATGGCGATACGATAGAGCCCTGCGTTTCGGTACCAATGGCAAAAGGCAGCAAACCCGCAGCAGTAGCAGCAGCACTACCCGCAGAGGAACCGCTGGAACCGCCTTGCAAATTCCAGGGATTGCGGGTGCGACCACCAAACCACAAATCGCCTTGCGCCAACGCACCGAGGCTGAGCTTTACGCATAGTACAGCACCTGCTTTTTTTAGTTGCTGATACACGAAAGCATCTTCGTCCACCACCTGGTCTTTAAACGGCGTACCACCCCAGGTAGTTTTGGTGCCTTTTACGGCAAATAAATCCTTCAACCCATACGGAATGCCGTGCAGTGGTCCGTGGTAAATGCCTGCTTTCAAATCGGCATCGGCCTGCCGGGCCTGCTGCATGGCTATATCTTCCGTAAGGTTGATAACGCAGTGCAGAGAATCGCCCCATCTTTTTAGCCGGTCAATGAAAAAAGTAGTTAGTTCAACCGAAGTGATTTTTTTGTTTTTAATGAGGGCTGCTAGTTGAAAAATAGAGTAAAAAGCCAGCTCGTTTTTATTGGCAGGAATTACCACATTGGTTGGTAAATTCCACTTGATAACATCTTGCTTAGTAGGCACTTTGTAGCCAACAGGCGCAGGGTTGAAAGTGAAAGGGTAAGGCTGGCTATTGTCCAGGTTGCGCTGGTGCATTCGTTCGTAGGTGCGCTGCCTGCCACGTAGGTTGCCTTTCATGGAGTCTTTCTCTGCCGCCGAAAAATTGACATCCATTAATTGTGAAGCAGCAGTGATTAAGGCTGTATCTACCCCGCTATTTTGCGGTTGGGCAGGCAGGGTTTTCACTCCGGTACATAGAAGGGCCGCTAGTAGTAAATATTTTCTCAAAGCAAAAATTTAATTGCCTTAAAAGTAAGGTAATTAGCTATGGCATTGCCGCTCTATAGTTCCGCAAAAAGAGTTACTGAATCCCGGTAGTATCGCCATTATGCTCCTTAATCAATACAGTGATATTATTTACAGGAGCCGCTTTAATTGATGATGACGAACCCTCTAATGCTGCTTTTAAAAGTCTCGAGTGAAAACTTGTACGTTGCAGCAATAAGTAAGTCTGCAAGGATTATTATCAGCGATTGGCTACTAACTTTTTGAAGGTTTATAACTAGTAAAAACTGTTCCTGTATTGTACTGCCTAACCTCTAAAAGTTTTAACTGGCTTTGATCCATTTGCTCCGTAAATAAACGCCTGCCACCACCAGTCAGGATAGGGCAAATTTGAAGATGGTATTCATCAATAAGTTTTTCTTTCATCAACGATTGTGCTAGTGAAACGCTGCCCCATAAAACAATGTTTTTACCCGGCGAATCCTTCAGCTTTTTGATAGCATCTATTGCATCGCCGCTAATAATTTCTGCATCGGCCCACTTGCCCCAGGGAGCCTTTGTTAAGGTGTTGGAAACAACCATCTTTTTTGTCTCGTTCAGTTTATCAGCAATGGCTTCTTTATCTGTGGTAGCATCCGGCCAAAATTCAACGAACAGTTGGTATGTTTTGCGGCCTAGTAGTATGGTGTCCACCGTTTCTAAGAACTTCAACTGGTCGGTATCTGAATAGGTGTTTTGTTCCGGCGTTAGGTTGGTAAAAAAATCCAACTGACCGTTTTTGTCGGCCACATAGCCGTCCAGTGAAATCCATTCTTCCAGAATTAGCTTTCTCATGGTTCAAGTTTTACTTCCTCAAAGTTCCTTCATATGTTTTTACTTCATGGGGTGCTAATGCGACAATGAAAGGGAAATTTAGGACAATATCAAAAGAATATCATTTGCTTTCTTTTGCGTCTCACGGAGTGAAATAATTACTATGAATCATTTTACCAGAAACCATCGAAATTTTCTGGACTGTGTATGCCTTCTTTAAATTTCAACATTTTATTATCTTGCAATTGCAACCGATTGTCTTACCAAGCTCATGAACCATTCTGCTACCAATGAAAATTTGCTGCTTGCTGAATTACAGCAATTGTCGTTGGATAATAACGATCGGGCCATTACGCTTCTCTATCACCACTACTACCAACGGTTGTATCAATTTGCCCTGTCCATTGTAAAAACAAAAATGCTGGCTGAGGAAGTGGTGGAAGATGTTTTTATAAAAGTTTGGAGCAATCCAGCAGGCTTTGCTCAAATCAACAACCTGAGTGTGTATCTTTTTGCTGCCGTCCGAAATCAATCGCTTAATTATCTGCAAAAAGAGGAACGACATGCAACGCATAGCTTAGCAAAAGAGCAGGAGGAACTGCAGGTGGAACAAGCCATTTCGCCAGTAGAATACCTGGTGTTATCAGAAATGCTGCAATCGCTGAATGTGGTGGTAGATGGCCTGCCTGAGCGTTGTCGGATTATTTTCAAACTTGTTCGGGAAGAAGGTTTTAAGTATAGAGAAGTAGCTGAAATCCTCAATATTTCTGTGAACACAGTCAATAATCAAATGGCCATTGCTATCAGTCGCATTTGCGCCGCTCTGCAAATTCAGCGCCCTGCTGCTACCAATAATAAACCTTCGCTTCAGTAGGTTATTTGGTGTTTGCGATCCCTCCTATTTACATCGCAAAAAATTTTTCAAAAAAACTTCCATTTCCTTTAGTAGGTAAATGAAAAATGCCTGTCTTACTAAACAGCACGCCATTTACATGCAGATAGACCAACAAATAGCAGCACTTATTGGGAAAGCTTTGAGCAACGAAGCCAATGCAGATGAGATAGCACGGCTACAGGAGTTTTTTGCCCAGCATCCGGAATGGTTACAGCAATATGAGGCTTTAAAAAAGTTGTGGCCCCTACATGCAGAACATTCGCTTCATCAATCATTAGAGGCAGAGCGAAAAGACAATGAACGCCTCAACCGCATTAAAGAAAAAGCAGCCGCTGCTCGGCAGCAAGCCATCCAAACAGCAGCAGAACCAGAGCCCTTACTTATACACAGCAATAAACGCATTTACCTAAGAGTATTCAGCTATGCCGCTGCTATATTAGTGGTAGTAGGCTTGTTTTATATTTTATCTCTGTCAAATAATACGCAGCCTAAGACTCCTGAAAACAAGTCAATAGAAGTGGTTGCTGAAAACGGTAGCCGTAAACGTATTATACTGCCTGATGGCACTACCGTAATGCTGAATGCTGGCTCCAGACTTCAATACTGCAAAACGTTTGAAGGCAAAACACGGGATGTAAAACTATATGGAGAAGCTTTTTTTGATGTGGTGCACAATGCAAAAAGTCCCTTCCATGTGCATTGTAATAATATTGATATAAAAGTGTTGGGAACGGCCTTCAACGTGAAATCGTACCCCGACGATAGCACCACGGAAACCACGCTGATACGGGGCTTGGTGGAAATACACGATTATGCCAGCAAAAATGCAAAGCCTATTTACCTGCACCCGAGTGAGAAGATAACACTTACCCGAAGCAGCAATGCGGATACACCTACAAAAGCTATAGTGGCTGCCACCAACCAACATGCAGCCGTAATACACCTGGATACGATAGCTAAAGAGGCCAACTGGATAGAAACCGCCTGGATATACAACCGGCTGGAATTTCGGAAAAATACTTTTGAGGAAATAGCCCGTAAAATGGAGCGCTGGTATGCCGTCTCCATTACGATAAATGATGCTGAATTAGCCCAACAAACTTTCAACGGCTCCTTTGAAAATGAAACGCTGGAGCAGGCCCTGCAAGCCTTACAAAAAGTGACGCCATTTCAATTTTCCATTCAAAATAATACCGTCGTCATCAACGCCCCTGAATAAGTAATCTTCTCTTCCACATTTTACTTACGCACTCCACGCCTTCCATTTGTTCACCCTTTAAAACTGCTGCTATATGAAGTAAAGCGTATCATCTGTTACCTACCCGCTATTAGTCATTCTAAATGAATTGCTGCCGCAATAAAAACGGAGAATGCGCCAACATTCCCCGTTATCAAATGACTAAATCAATGTTATCCAACCTCCCAGTTGAATTATTTATTTAATCTATGTAAAAGTATGAAAAAAAATTTTGGAGCAATCCAAAACCCATTGCTTGTAAAATGTCTTGTCATTATGAAGCTCTCACTACTGCTCATGATGGTCTTCTCTTTAGGGGTGTACGCTAAAGGGTTTACTCAAAAGAAAATTAATCTCAAGCTCTCCAACAAAGAGATTGAGCAAATTATCCAGCAAATAGAAAAGCAAACGGACTATCGCTTTCTCTATAAAGATGGGCTGGAAGCCATTCGCAAAAAAACATCGCTGGATGTAAAAAACGCTACCATTTGGGAAGCACTTAATTTGCTGCTAATCAATACCGGCCTGCGCTACGAGCTGCAAAACGGCGAACTGATTGTAATAACCGAAGATGATGGGTACACCCCACC
>CAXTDG010000315.1:0-5905 GCA_964242675.1 uncultured Chitinophagaceae bacterium | reverse complement strand
ATATCAGCATTTACTTCTTGTGCCGACGCTAAATGATACGTTGTGTACATCATTTAATTTTAAAATATACTTACTCCCCATACACTTCAATCAAATTCCCCGTGGCATCGGCCTGCAAATTCATGCTGATGGCATTTAGCCCGGCAATGCCTTCCAGGCTGCCGGTTATCTGCAGTGAATTTTGAATAATGGCATCCAGCATCTTTTCTTTTTTCTTCCAGTTCTTTTCAAAATCGTCCCGTTCTTTTTGCAGAATATTTCGCAGGTTTTTAAAGCCATCCCGCAGGGCTGCCCACTGGCCGCCAAATTCTATACCGGTCAGGTAGTCATATAACATCACCATTTTATCACCTTTGTTTTCCTGGCTTTTACGGGCTTCATGCAGTTTCATAATGGCTTGCCGCAGTATACCACTCAGGCTTTTCACCTCGGCAAATGTGCAGATGTACACGCCACTTTTTTCGCCAAAACGCTGTATGTCTTTTGGTAATGCCTGTGTAACTAGTACTGCTATCTCAGCACCGGTCGTCACCATGTCCAGTTTTAGTTTATCAATCCATTCGGGGCCAAAAAACTGGGTGCGTTTGCTTTCATAAATAATGCTGCCACATTCCTGCCCGGCGCTGTTGCGGATAGTTTGTATGCAGTCGGCTCCCCGGATGCCTTTGCCCACTTCAGCAATGATGTCGAAGGGGAATGCCTGTTGCAACATTTCTTCCAGCAATAATTCCTGTGCTTCGCCTTGCAATTGCATACTTCCTTGTTCGCTACGGCGCTTCATTTCATCTACCAGCCTTTTTTGTTCTTCCAATTGCACCAATAGCTCCTTCATTTTTAGTTGGTGCTCAGTATCTTTTACTTCGGCCAGCTTCGTTTGCTCTTCTATCAATTGCCGTTTCATGGCATCCCGCTCTTCCATCAGCTTTTTCTGAATGGTCAGTTCCAGTTCAGCCGCCTGATCTTTTAGCTCCTTTTCTAATTTCAAAAATTCCAGTTCCTTTTGGCGGGCCTGCTGTATGCGTTCAGTGTTTGTTTTATTTTCCTGCTGTAGGTGTTGTAGCTGGGTTTCATAATCGCCACATATTTGCTTGTGCAGGTCTTCCCGCAACACCACCGTCAACTTCTTTTTTTCTTCTTCTATTTTTTGCGAAATGGTTTGCTGAATGCTATCCTGCTGGCGTTTTAATTCCTGTAGGCTTTTATCGTGGTCGGCTTTCATTTTCACCCATTCGCCTTTCAATTTTTGCCGCATCTCTTCCTCTGCTTTTTTCTTAAAAGCATCTCCTGGTTCAAATTCGGTGTGGCAACCGGGGCAAATAATCTGGGCCATGTGTAACTGTTTTAGGAACCGAAAGTATAAAACCTAAATGCTTTAGTAGCCAAACGTGGATTTTTTGTGGAGAAGTTGATAGCTGGAAGATATCTGGATATTAAACTACGGCCTAAAAATCATTTCAGTCCAAACCAAAAACCCGGATTTGTTTTTTGGAAAGTTTCCCAAATTAACTCACCAAACAGCGTATTAGCCCAAGCAAACCATTTGCGGGTAAATTTCGTTGGGTCGTCTTTATGAAAAGATTCATGCATAAAGCCGGTGCCACCATGGGTTGACATCAACATTTTTATACAATCTTTTACCTCAGAAGCACTAGTTGCCGTCAATCCCCGAATAATGATACTGATGGGCCAGATCATATCCACGCCTACATGCGGCCCACCTATTCCTTCGCCAGCCGTTCCTTTAAAGAAAAATGGATTAGAATTGCTCAACACCAGCTTGCGGGTGTTTTGATAAATGGGGTCGGTACTTTTTACAGCATTTAAATAAGGCATAGCCAACAAGCTGGGCACATTAGCATCGTCCATCAGGTTATAGCTACCAAATCCATTTATTTCGTACGCATATACTTTTCCAAATTGCGGATGGGTAGTAGTAGCATATTGCTGTAGCGCTTGTTGCACCTCATTTGCCAGGGCAGTGCTTTCATTTGCTAGGGCAGCATCTTTATAAACGGCTGAAGCGATAGCTGCTATTTGTTGCAAGCTTACTACAGCAAAATAATTGGATGGTATTAGGTAGGCAAACACTGTAGCATCGTCGCTGGGCCGAAACATAGAGCAAATCAAGCCATCAGGCTTTACCGGATAGCCATATCCACCCATGGCCACGCCATCTGTTTCCCAGGCAGTAGTACGCTGAAAAGTATATGGCCCTTTGCCCTCTTTGCGCTGTTGCTCTTTAAAAGTACGAATGATGGTTTTAGCAGCTTCCTTCCAAGATGTATCAAACACAGAAGTGTCACCAGTCGTTTTCCAATAGCCATGGGCCAATCGAACCGGGTAGCAAAGACTATCAATTTCCCATTTGCGTTCGTGCAAGCCGGGTTTCATATCGGTTAGGTCGCTTTTCCATTCACTTACCTTACTCTGATCTTTGTAAAATGCATTCGCATAAGGATCAAACAAAATATTCTTCGTTTGCCGATTGATAACGCCAGCAATCAACTGACTTAGCTGAGGATCTTTTTTAGCTAAAAAAAGATAAGGCCATACCTGCGCCGTACTATCCCGCAACCACATCGCATCAATATCACCAGTAATCACATAGGTATCGGGCTTTCCATTTACCATCGAAAAATCAACCGTTGTATCCAGCGTATTGGGAAAGCAATTATTAAAAAGCCAGGCTAATTCTTTATGGTTGATGTTATTAGCAACTGCTTCAATAGCCTCTTCTACCGCTTTGCTGATAAATTTTCGTTGTCCTAAGGGTGTTCTTATCTCAGCAAAATCAGCAGGCGAAGCAAATGATAAATTTGGCAAACAGGTTCCGGCAGCTGCAAAACCAGCCAGCCGGATGAAATCTTTTCTATGCATATGCAGGCAATTGAAAGGGTAAGGTTAGGAAAAAATCTGCTTAGCGTATTTCAGCTTATTGAGAAAATTATTTATCAACCGCAAAGAAGCTAAGGACGCTAAGTAATATAAGTCTCTTTGCAACCTTAGCTCCTCTACGGTTGTAATTCATCCTTTTTGAAAAAGATTATTGTTGTTAACCCGGCATTTGCTAAAACAAAAAAGCCGTTATAACCCGAAAGTTATAACAGCTTTTAAAACAGTGCGGAAGAGGAGATTCGAACTCCCACGGCTGTTACCCCGCTACCACCTCAAAGTAGTGCGTCTACCAATTTCGCCACCTCCGCAAGGGGTGCAAATATAGGCGGCTTACTTATTTATCACAATCCGAAAAGTGGTTCCTTTTCCTGGTTCTGAACTTTTTACAAATAACTGGCCTCTATGATACTGCTCCACAATACGTTTGCATAGGGTAAGGCCAAGTCCCCAGCCCCTTTTTTTAGTAGTAAAACCTGGCTTAAAAACCTTCTTAATATTAGCAGCAGGAATGCCTTTACCGGTATCTGCCACATCAATAATGCTGCTGCTGGTCGTTTCCACCAAAGTGATTGTTAGCTTACCTTTTCCTTCCATAGCATCCAGTGCGTTTTTCATCAGATTTTCCAGCACCCAATCAAACAGTGGTGGCGAAATAAGGGCTGTTACATCTTCATCCGGTTTGTTGAAACTAATCTCTACCCGACCCGATGCCCGGCGACGCATGTATTCCTGCATCTGGTTTATCTCCTGGGTCAGGTTGGTTTCCACTAATTTCGGGGCGCTACCAATTTTTCCAAACCGATCCGATACCAGCTTTAGCCGGTCTACATCTTTTTCCATTTCGCCCACCACTTTTTCGTTGCCCGGCATGTCTTTCAGCAGTTCTACCCAGCCTTGCAATGATGTAAGTGGCGTACCCATTTGGTGAGCCGTTTCTTTTGCCATACCTGCCCACACCTGGTTTTGGGTGCTTTTATTTTGGGTAAAAATGAGGGCCAGGCTAATGACGATGAACAGTGCCACAATGACCAACTGAACGATTGGGTAATACCGTACTTCATTCAACAATTCACTATTGCCATAGTACACTTTGTAATTAATAACCGGATTCTGGCTCACCTGTAACAGTACTGGTTCATGCAGCTGCATGAAAATGGCAAGCTGTTTTACTACGTACTCCTTATCTGCTTTTATTTCTGCCGAATCCATATTGCGGGACTCAATGATAGAATCCTGATCCGTTGTGAGAATGAGGGGAATATCTTCATTATCGGTACGAATAAGGGTTGAAAGGTTGATGGCATCTGTTGACTCATTAGCCATGCTGCCCACCAATTTGCTTGCCTGTACCCATTCTTCAATACGCTGATGTTCTTCCCGTTCTATTTTTTGAGCCAGGTATCGGGAGTAAAACACCGTGCCCCCAATAATAAACAGTGCGACAACTAACAGCAGTGTACGCCAGTTGAGCAGTCTTCTAATCATACATCGAAAATATTAGTTGCTACTGCAATGGCAATAAAATCTATAAAACAGCTTTAAGATTTTTACCTGCTTCCCTTACATTTGTGCCGCAATAAAAACCTGTATGCAGCACTACGAAACAATAGAAGAACAAGATCGGGAGTTTGGGAAGAACTGGGTGACATCATCTCGTTTTTTGTTTTTCGTAACCGTATTTACTTTCCTGGCTTTTGTAGTAGGCTGTAGCTTGCAAATTTATCATCATCGTTATATGGGCAAGCCTAAGGTTGATGTTCCTCCCAGTACTTTATACACGCCAAAATATCAGTAAAAAAGTTTGGCAGTTTCACACCGGCTCTTATATTTGCACTCCCAAAAACAAAAAGTTCTTTTAAGCGAAAGTAGCTCATTTGGTAGAGCACGACCTTGCCAAGGTCGGGGTGGCCGGTTCGAGCCCGGTCTTTCGCTCCAAAAGTCCCGAACCGTATTAAACAGTTCGGGATTTTTATTAGTGATTATTTCCCCTGGTGGTGGAATTGGTAGACACGCAGGACTTAGTTCTTTGTTTTGAAAAATTGCTTAATAGCAATCGTAAAATGAAATTTGAGTGCCCGGTTGGAAACAGCTGGAGTAGAACCGCTTAAATTCGGGGAAGCCTTAAATAGTAATCAAATAATTATTATTGGTAATCCCGAGCCAAGCCCTGTTAATTCAGGGAAGGTGTAGAGACTTAACAGGCGGCACCTTCTTTACTCTCGTAAAATGGTGAAGAGAAAGTCCAGACTACAAATCCCGCCGAGGCGGGAGCAGTGGAAACTGTAGTGGTAAGAAAATCCTGTGATCAGCAATGGTCGTATCGGTTCAACTCCGATCCGGGGGACAGCTAAAATAAAAAAGCCTTGCAGCAATTATGTTGTAAGGCTTTTTTGTGTCAATTGCTTATGAAGCTGTAGTACCTGTGGCAGCACTAGCTGTTGCTCGTCGTTTGTAATAACGAAATCGCATAGCTTCATTTTAATGTTTTCATTTAGTTGCTTATCTATTCGTTCCAGCACTTGCTGGCGGCTAATACCCTGACGCTGCATGGTGCGGTGGATACGTAGCGGCTGTGGAGCATATACACCAATCATATAATCAAGCCCGGCCTGTGATCCGCTTTCAAAAAAAAGGGCAGCTTCTTTTACTGCATACGGCGCTGTCTGGCTTTGCATCCATTTTTTTCCGTAGTCAATTACTATTGGGTGTACAGTACTGTTGAGTTCTTTTAAACGCACTTCATTGTTGAAAACCTGTGCTGATAAATGCGTTGTATTCAATTTGCCTTCTACGTACGTTTCTTCGCCAAAAGCTTTTTGCAACAAGTGTTTTAATTCTTCATTCTCCTGCATCAGTTTTTTAGCTGCATCATCGGCATAATAAACCGGTACACCTAGCATTTCAAAAATTTTGGCAACAGTGCTTTTGCCACTGCCAATACCACCGGTAAGTCCAATTTTTAGCATGGTTTAAGGAGTCTAGATTTTAAAGTCTTGATGGTGAAATTTTC
>CAXTDG010000314.1:0-5915 GCA_964242675.1 uncultured Chitinophagaceae bacterium | reverse complement strand
TTCCTGAAGCAGGCATTTATGGCAATACACACTTTATGTTTTCCGACCTAAATACTCTACAGATAGCAGATCTGTGATCGGGTTGGCTGAAGCAGAATTGGCTCCATAAATAAAGAACAGCCTTTCATTCCCCAAGATGCAGGGAATAAAAACAGCATCGAACCACCAAAACTTCATCTGTAAGTGGTTGCTATAACCAAAGGTGTTGTACGAATTGATTAAGCTATAATTTGATTCAAATCGGCTGTCGCTTTCTGAATGCTGAAGGGTTTTCACCAGCTACTTTGTTGAACAGTTTATTAAAATGCGATAAGCTTTCAAATCCTACTTCGTAACACGTTTCAGAGATACTTAACCCTTTTATCAGAAGCGTTTTTGCCTGTGTTATCCTGTATTGATTCACAAATTCAGTAAAGGTCATTCGAGTTTGTTTTTTAAAGTACCGGCAAAATGCAGCAGTGCTTAAATGTACCTGCTCTGCTATCCTGTTTACGTCAGGGCTATTATCATAGTTTTCATGGATGTATTTGTAAACAGACCCCATCCGTATTTTATCATCCAGAAAAAGTTTGATACTGGTGTCCTTTTCGTTCAGCTTTATTACATCATCGGTAATAGCCAATAATTGGAACACTTCCAGCAAACTCATCAACTGCTGAAAATGCGAAAGACCTTGCATCTGCTTTAATTTGGCAGCTACTATCCCCTTTATTCCTCCATGAAACGACAGGCCGAAAGCGGCCTTCTCAAATAGCTGATAAATCTTACTAAACTCTGGTGTTTGTTTAAAGGCATCTCCTAAAAAATTTTCTTTCAACTGTACCACTACCTGGTGATAGTCCGTTTCTATCCCATAATCGAAATTGAGATGAGGGATATTGGGGCCAATCAGCATCAGGTCACTTTCCATGAAACTCGAAATGTGCTGTCCGACATGTCGGATTCCAGCCAAAGCCTCTACATAAATCAATTCGTATTCGGGGTGATAATGCCAGAAAAAATAATTTCTTAAGCTGGGAGTAAATAATTTAAACGATTGTCCTGGGTCAGGCAGCACAACCTCTTTTTGAATCTTCACTGGCAATAACTTTTCTCCAAATCTACTAAACAGCGTTGTTAAAGAGAAATAGTGTCAATACAGAGCAAATACTGGTCATTCACAAGGATGTAAAACAATGCGTCTTACAAGAATTTTGTGTTATCAAATCACCATAAAACTTGTCAAATGGAACAAATGACTATGGCACCTGCAATGCCACCAGCTAATGCACACAAAGACATTCCCGGCAATCCCTCTACTTCTAAAAGCAGTAAAGTAAAACTAAGCGACCGCAGCAATGGTAAACCACTTAAAGTGCTATCGGAAGAAGATTGGAAATTCTGGATTGAGAACGGTTATATCGTAATCAAAAACGCCGTTCCGAAAGAACAGGCAGAACGCCTTGGTAAATTCCTTTGGGAATTTGAAGAAAAAGACCCGAACGACCCTGAAACCTGGTATGCCCCGCCCCGTGCCGAAATGAAAATGAAGGAACTAACCAACACCGGCATGGTGGAAGTGTATAATCATCAGTATTTATGGGATAACCGGCAACTCCCACGGGTTTATGAAGCCTTTACTGATATATGGGGCACAGACAAGCTATGGGTAACCATTGACCGGGCCAACCTGAACCTACCTATCCGCCCCGGCCACGAATACAAAGCCTTTATTCACTGGGACTACGACCCGGAAACCAAACCGCAGAATGTACAGGGGGTGCTGGCACTGGTCGACCAGACCGACGAAAACATGGGAGGCTTCCAGTGCATACCGGAGCTGTACAGAACTTATGACACTTGGAAACTCACTCAACCGGATGGCAGGGACCATTTCAAACCAGATGCAACGGGGTTCCAAACCGTCAAAGTACCGATGGAAGCCGGCGACTTACTCATATTCAACAGCACACAGCCACATGGTATTCGTGCCAATAATAGTGGTAACAAAGTACGCATGGCTCAATACATTTCTATGATGCCTGCTGAAGAAGATAATGAGGAACTACGTGATTGGCGTATTTCATCCTGGATGGAAAGAAGAGCACCGGAAGGATATGCCTTCCCCGGCGACCCCCGTCATTGGGAAAGAGATAAATATCAGACCGCAGTATTATCGAAACTTGGGAGGAAACTCTTAGGGATGGACAAATGGTAATCTGCTTTTATTAAATAAAGGCGGCAACAGAATTGTTACTGTTGCTGCTTTTCACCTTCTCAAAAAAATATGATATGTGTAAAGTTCAAAGCAATACAGACAAACCATGTACGTGTCTTTTCACCCATTTATGTAAAGCCAACCGGCACCCTTTAGCGGTGACGACGACTTTGCAAGATGCTTTCGTAAAACAATCTCCCATCACTGAACAGCCCCGGCAGGTTATTTACCCGCTTCATTCAACATCTATTTCCGTGCAGAAATAAGACAGAATCTTCGACCTTGGTAATATTCCCTTACCTTGGTTTGTGAAGTCATAAATCGGGACTATAACTGCGGTGGCTCCGGTATATAGGCAATAAGCAAGTCGAGGACGTCTATATAAATGTAACATCACTCATTCAAAAAAGTAAGCCTGTATATGCTTGCAAGAAGACATGAACGGGTTCACACTATTAACATTCCTACGCTCTAAATCACCACCCCCGGTTCTACAGCCGCACTCATCAATTTTTCAGGCGTAATGGGTAAGTCTCTCATCCGCTTGCCGGTAGCATTAAATACAGCATTGGCAATGGAAGCCGCCACGCTGGTGATGCCGAGTTCGCCGATGCCTTTCACGCCAATCTCGTTCAGTGCTTTATCTTCTTCCGGTAAAAAGATGACGTTCACATTCGCCATGTCCAGGTTCACCGGCACATGATAATCGGCAAAGGAACGGGTAATGAAATTGCCGAAGTTCGGCTCTATCTTGCTCTGTTCGGCCAGTGCCATCCCTGCTCCCATGGTAATGCCGCCAATCACTTGTCCAAAGGCCGTTTTGGGGTTTAAAATTTTACCGGCAGACGCTACATTCAGTATTCGTTTTAGTCGGAACAGCCCGGTGTCTTTATCTACCCATACTTCCGTAAAATTAGCCCCGAAAGAATAGATAGAATACTTTTTAGCCGCTTCGGATGGTTCGACGCTTTCTTCTGCTTCAAACTTTTTAAGCTGATTTTTTTTCAATAGTTCAGCTACCGGCACTTCCTGTTCTTCCTTAATGTTACGATTTTTCTTCAGGGTTGCTATCGCATTTTTGCAGGCCACCATTACCCCATTGCTATAAGAGGCAGCACCCCAAGAACCACCAGAACCCGGCGTTACCGGAAAGTCGGAATCGCCCAACTCTACTTTTATATCCGCCACTGGAATTTTCAGGTATTCAGAGGCCGTTTGAGCCACAATGGTATAACTGCCCGTACCAATATCGGTAGCATCCATGCGTATAGTGGCTTTCACTTTACTGCCTTGCAGCTCCAACATCACCTTGGCACTTGTTTTCTGAAACGGTGCCCGCCGGGCAGCGGCACTTACGCCGTAGCCTATTAACCAATTGCCGTTTTTATTGGTGCCGGGTTCTGGTTTGCGGTCTTTCCAGCCAAATTTGTCCGCACCAATCTTGAGACATTCTACCAGCAATCGGGACGAAAAAGGTTTCTTACTGCTTAGGTCGGTTTGGGTATCGTTTTTTATGCGAAAGGCGATCGGGTCCATTTTTAGCTTCCACGCCATTTCGTCCATGGCCGATTCCAAAGCAAAACTACCAGGGGCTTCGCCGGGTGCCCGCATGGCAAAGGGTGTCTGTAGGTTCATCCTTGCCTGGCGATAGGTTACCAGATTGTTTGGGGCGTTGTACATCATCTGAGTAGGCTGCCCACTGGCTTCCAGAAAATTTTCCGTAGTGGAAGTATACGTAAACGTTTCATGTGCTAAAGCGGTAAGGGTTCCATCCTTTTTGGCCCCTACTTGCATCTTTTGCTCGTTGAACTGCCGCAAACCGGTATTGGTAAACATCTGGCTGCGGGTAACAGTAACCTGCACCGGACGCCCTGCCATTTTAGAAGCCATAATGGCCAGAATAACTTGGCGGGCTGTATTGAGCTTGGAGCCGAATCCACCGCCTACATAAGCTGATACCACTCGTACATCTTTCTTCGGAATCTGAAAGGTGCCGGATATGGCAATGGTAGCATCGTTCAGCATTTGCTGTGTAGAATACACCATTATTTTCCCATTGTCCCAGGTGGCAATAGTAGCATGCAGCTCCATGGGATGGTGGTGTTCAATAGGGGTAAAATACGTAGCCTCCACTACTTCGTCTGCCGCTGCAAGCCCGGCAGCAAGGTCGCCCAACTTGTAGTCCGGGTTCTTTTTGGGCATCGTACCGGATGATTTCAGCTTGTTGAAATGAATGGCGGGGTCGCTATCTTTCCTGTATTCAAACCGTACCAGCCGGGCAGCATGTTGCGCCTGCTCAAAAGTCTCGGCTACCACCAGCCCCACGTACTGACCGTAGTAGTGAACCTTATTGTCTTGCAGTACGGGTGCGATGCTGGAGGTGGAGAGTTCGGCGGGCTGCTCATCAGGTATGGCTAGCTTGTCGGCATTTTTATAGGTAATGACTTTCAAAACGCCGGGCTGTTTTTCTGCTTCCGTAGTATCTATGGATATAATCTCGCCTTTAGAAATAGTGCTATTAATACCCTGACCGTATACTTTATTCTTTACAGGAAACTCGGTAGCATACTTTGCCATTCCTGTCACTTTTAAGTGGCCGTCCACCCGATCAATGGCACTACCTATTCCGGTTGTGTTCGTTGTATTAGGCATAATATATTTTTAGCGTATAGAGACAGAATTGACCTGTATGAATCGGGCGTTCCGTCTGTTTTTTTGAACTAATTATCAAAGTGAAGGAAGCTGCTGAAGCAAACCTTTTTACTTTTTGATTTTTGACTTTTTACTTAGAAAAAGGTTATGCTTTTCTTTCCCAGGCTTGTGTCAGTGCTCTTACAATAGCCTTTCGTCCCATCTCCACCTTGTATTTATTTTCTTCCAGGGGTTTTGCGTCTTTCATTTCCAGGTCTGCTGCCGCTTCAAACAGGGTAGGGCTCGGTTGCTTCCCCGTCAGGTAGGCTTCGGCTTTTACCAGCTTCCAGGGCTTGTGCGCCACACCGCCCATTGCTAGACCGGCTTTGGTGATGGCGCCTCCTTGTATCTGTAATCCGGCAGCCACCGAAAGCAGCGCAAATGCATAACTAGAACGCTCCCGGATTTTGAGGTAATAATAGTGGTCGGCAAACACCGGTTCGGCCAGATGAATGGCCGTAATCAGTTCGCCCGGCAGTAGGTTGGTATCCCGTTCCGGCTCGTTGCCCGGCAAGCGATGGAAATCAGCAAAGTCAATGGTGCGGGACGAACCGTTCGGCTGCTGCACTTCTACGGTAGCCCCAATGGCAGCGAGTGCCACATTCATATCGGAAGGATTAGTAGCCACACATTTGTCACTATATCCAAAAATGGCGTGGACGGCGTTCATGCCGTTGATAGCTCCGCAACCACTGCCGGGTTCCCGCTTGTTGCAGGGCATGGAGATTTCATAAAAATACGGACAGCGAGTGCGTTGCAACAGGTTGCCGCCATTGCTGGCCATGTTCCGAATCTGCGCCGTAGCTGCCGACAGCAGCGTCATGGAAAGCAAGGGATATTTTGTTCTTACCTCCGGATGGTTAGCTGTTTCAGCATTGCGGGCCATAGCCCCCAGCGTTAAACCACCACCCACACAGGCAGTTATTTGCTTCGTGTTCAGGTTATTGACGTTAATAAGCTGGTCGGGCCGCTCCACGTCTTCTTTCATCAGGTCCAGCAGGTTAGTGCCGCCTCCTAAAAACTTTGC
>CAXTDG010000313.1:0-5924 GCA_964242675.1 uncultured Chitinophagaceae bacterium | reverse complement strand
CAGAATTACTCATTGAGCACATTCAAACCGAAGATGGCTATCATCTTTTTGTGTACCCATTCGAGGGACGCCTTGTACACGAAGCCATGAGTGCATTAATGGCGCTGCGTATTTCAGAAAAATATTCCATTACGTTTTCCATAGCCATGAACGATTATGGTTTTGAATTGCTGAGTGATCAACCTATTCCGGTAGATGATACCAATGCATACGAGTGGCTTTCTCCTGAAAATTTGTTAAACGATATTCAGAAAAGTAACAATGCTACCGAAATGGCTAAGCGTAAGTTTCGGGATGTAGCTGTTATTGGCGGGCTGGTTTTTCAGGGCATGCCCGGTGAACGTAAAAAAGCTCGCCACCTTCAAGCCTCGTCATCGTTATTATTCAAGGTTTTTGCCGAGTATGATCCTAATAATCTATTGCTCCGTCAGGCTTACAACGAAGTATTGCAGCAGCAAATGGAAGAAGTTCGTCTTCGCACTGCACTGCAACGCATTCAGGCCAGCAATATCATTATCCGTTTTCCTGCCCGCCTTACGCCATTTTGTTTTCCTATTAAAGTTGATAGTTTACGGGAAACCCTCACCAGCGAAAAGATGGAAGACCGGATAAAAAAAATGCTGGCGGCAAATTAAAAAGCATCCTATGCTTGTTGTTTCATTCATTAGTCAGAAAATATTTTCTACTGCACCAGTCCGCAAACGATTGAGATTCGCATTTTTCACAAACATTTCTGTGCTTCAATCAAACGGATCCGTGCCGAATCTGGTTTTATAATAGCTTTGTTGCACCAACAACGAAATACATCCGGCACTGCTGTTGCACAATAGAACTAGCTTAAACAATTATTCACTGGTTCATTTATCTCAGGATGTACTTTAATTTTCAATCATGGTCGATCTTTCGAAGTTTGATATAGAAGCGGTTAGCAATCCCAACAACAACATATTTGGCCTTCCTTTTACCGAAGATGAGTCTCGGGTGGTGATACTGCCTGTGCCTTGGGAGGTAACGGTAAGCTACGGTAGTGGCACTGCCAGGGCGGCCGACCAGGTTTTTAAGGCAGCATTGCATATGAATCTGTACGACCCGGAAGCACCGGATGCCTGGAAGAAAGGATTTTTTATGAAGCCGGTAGATAAGAAGTTGCTGATGAAGAGCGACTACCTACGGAAAGAAGCGGAACTATACATTGATTATATCTCCAAAGGAGCAGAGGTAGATTGTAACCGCTTTATGTGTAAAAGCCTGAAGGACATAAATGAAGGCAGCCTGTACATGAATACTTGGGTGTACGAGCAAACCAGTAAGCTGTTGAAAAAGGACAAGCTGGTAGGCCTGTTAGGTGGCGATCATAGTATCATACTTGGTTTTTTGAAAGCCCTAAGCGAAGTACACGAATCGTTTGGCATTTTGCAAATTGATGCCCACTGCGATTTACGAATAGCGTACGAAGGTTTTCCTTACAGCCATGCCAGCGTAATGCACAACGTGATGCAGGAAGTGCCGGCGGTAGAAAAAATAGTGCAATTAGGCACCCGAGATTTTAGCAAAATGGAGTACGATACGGTTTGCGATAGCAAAGGCCGCATTGTTACTTACTTCGATAAAGACATAAAGGACCGCTTATTTGAAGGCGAAACCTGGCGGCAGATATGTGATGATGTTGTTTCGCAACTACCACAAAATGTTTACCTCAGCTTCGATGTAGATGGCCTCGATCCTAAACTTTGCCCCAATACGGGTACACCTGTACAAGGTGGACTGGAAACAGAGCAGGTGAACTACCTTTTCCGTAAAGTGCTGCAAAGTGGCCGTAAACTTATCGGGTTCGACCTATCGGAAATAGGAACCGGCGATGGCTGTATGGATGCCAATGTTGGTGCAAGGGAACTCTTTAAACTGTGCAACCTGATGGTGTATTGCAATGGTTGCTAAAAATATTGAATCAAAAAAATAACCCCGGTGATTTATTATCGGGGTTATTTTTTTATGCTAATAATTATGTTTTATCCAAAGCTGCGGGTACTTCTTTTTGTAGTGTCGCTTTACAAAAATGATAAAAATGGGCAGGAAGGGTGGAATAAACCAGGAGATGCGATAGTCGATAAAAGAAAGTAAGAGTATTAATACAAAAATGCCAGGCGTAAAAAGTGCTCTCGTTGTATTGTACTGGGTTACCAGTTCATCCATCCCCTGGCTTAGGCCGTTCTTAGGATTAGCTACTATCTTCCAAAGCCGATAACTAAAAATCCCGGAAACTACAATATTGATTGTATAAACAATAAGCGGCACCTGTAAATCTCCAGGCCAGAATTCAGTGAGAAAAATGGTGCTAAAAGGCATAGTTACGATGGGTAATAGAAAAAGCAGGTTGTTTATCAATAGCTTTTGGTTGCTATGTATCACATACTTAAATAGCCGGTGATGAGCCATCCAATACAAGCCTATCACCCAAAAGCTAACGAAAAATCCAATGAACTTTGGCAAACTTCCTAATAGCCAAAACACCAGCTTTCTATCAGTGATATCTTCACCATGGTGTTCCGGTGGTTTTATTTCAATAATCAGTAGCGTTATGGCAATGGCAAAAACCGCATCGCTAAAAAGGGCTATCCTTTCCCGCTGAAACTTTTCGTTGTGATGATGCTGCTCATTTTGGTGGTCACTCATAGTTATTTGCAAACAGTTAGTGCGATAAAAATAAGCGATTCGGCAGTGCAACCAGCCTTCATTGAATTATAATCTCATTCGTAAAACTTCTGTATTACCAGGAAATAACTGATTAGAGTTTTAAAGCTTATGCTCTGGCAACAGCGGCGAATGTGTAGTAGGAGCAATTAATTGATTATACACCCGTATCAAAGCATCTGGCCCAACGCTTACCGAACCTCGATAAGGATTATCCAGCGTGGCAATTAAAAAAATCATCAATCCTAATAGCCCGGATACCATTATAGTCATCCAGATGTGCAGGCGCAAACTGGCGATATCAAAGAAGATGGTTACGGCAATGGTTATTAATCCCCCAATGATTACCATAGCCCATAAAGATGCTGGCATCCCGGTTTCAACGGAATTGATACGAGACCTGCGATCTTCTACTAATTCGTTGAATTGTTTGTACGCTTCAGTATGTATTATTTGCTGTCCCGATGTGGTAGGCTCAAACGAAACCAGGTTTTGCTGAAAATGGGTAAGAAAAACATTGTTGGGCGGAACAATACCCCTTTGCTGCAGCGGCCAACTTACAGTTACCACTTGATACGTATAGTCTTTTAAATTTTGCTGTAGCGTTTGCCGAAGCGGCTGTGGGTAGCTACTAACATCCCGAAACAAACTATTGAGTGTTTCTGCTTCCTTGTTCACTTTATCTTGTACACTGGAATAAGTAGTCCATGTACCAACGGCCAGCAAGCCTAATGTAATGCCATAGAACACAGTAATGGCAGCCAGATAATAGGATACAACGTCGTTATGATTTTTATCACTACGGTGTTGCCTTTTTACCCATTTGCGGGTTGGGAACAATGCTAATAAACCAATAGCAATAAATGCCGTAACTGAAAGAAAGCCAAATAGCACAGTTGGCAAATCGTAAACCCAGTAGAAATTCATAAGTATCCTTAAAATAAAGTAGAACTATTCCCACTAATTAAAATCATGCTAGGGGGTTACACTGCTTATTGGGTATCAATAAAAATGCACTGAACTGTAAGCTACAATTCAGTGCATTCTAATAGCTGATTCATTATTTTTTAATGCTGTACTGCTCTCCTTCCAGGTTTATCACTCCTGCATCTGTCAGTTCTTTCAGTGCTGTTTTTATATTGCTATTGCCATCAGCCGCAGGCAGTTGCTCTTTTTCGTATAGGTCAAACAACTTCGCTTCCGGCAACTTTTTGTCGTTACTTTCCAATATAGCAATCATGCGTTGTTCTTCAGCGTTGGCATCTGTTTTTTCTACGTATTCTTCTTTTGCATCCGCATCATCATTAGGGCCAACTTCAGATGCAGCCTTTACAAGTGTATAGGTTGCTTCTCCCCCACTTTTATCTACACTTACTATTCCTTTTACAATCAGGCTATCGGCTGTGGCAATGGCTTTGTGTCGTTCTTCGGCAGCGGGTTGCTGGGCATAGGCTTCCGAGAGTTGCGCTGCTGTTTTTGGCGATTGTTCTGCTGAAAGCAAATTATAGATTCTGGTAGCTGCTGTTGACAGGTTTTCTGGCAAGTTCATATTTGTAATTATTTGTGGGTTGCCAGTACAGGCAAACACCCGGTATTGTTTGTAATAAATAATTTATCCCATTACCGTTACACAAACTCCACACCGATTCTGGTGCATTTAAATATTATTGAAGGCAGGAAACATTGAATTACTATCAATACAGCTTTGAAATTGGTGTTTGATAGAAAATAGTGGCAGTATGAAACTGAAGAGCTCAGCTTTAAATCGCAGCGTTTCTTCCCAACCACCTGATACAAAAATTTTTGAACGCTGCTGCTTTTTAGTCAGTACTGCGCCGCTGGAAATGTTTACCAACTTACATTTATACGCAATGAAAAAAGGAACCCTTTTCTTAATTATCGCTTTGTACTGGATGAGTGCTTATGCTCAGTCAGACAGTATTAGAATTTCATCCGGCAATCCCATAATTAAAGGCTGGTATGCCGACCCGGAATCTGCCATCTTTAATAAAACGTACTGGATTTTCCCTACTTATTCTGCCCCTTACAATCAACAGGTTTTCCTGGATGCTTTTTCGTCGCCAGACCTAATTAATTGGACAAAGCATTCGCACATAGTAGATACGGCTGATTTAAAATGGGCACATCGGGCTATGTGGGCACCAGCCATTACCCAAAAAGACAATCGCTATTTTCTTTTCTTCGGGGCAAATGATATTCAAAATAATAATGAGCAGGGCGGTATAGGCATTGGGGTAGCTGATAACCCCGGTGGCCCGTATAAAGATTACCTGGGCAAGCCCTTAATTGACAGCTTCCACAACGGGGCACAGCCAATTGACCAGTCGGTTTTTAAAGATAAAGATGGCCAATACTACCTAATATATGGTGGCTGGAAGCATTGCAATATTGCCCGCCTGAACAAAGATTTTACCGGCTTCCTGCCGTTTGCAGATGGAAAAATTTATAAAGAAATAACGCCAGCCAGCTATGTAGAAGGTCCGCTTATGATGGAACGAAATGGCAAATATTATTTTATGTGGAGCGAAGGTGGCTGGACCGGCCCTGATTACTGCGTAGCGTATGCAATAGCCGATTCGCCGCTAGGCCCTTTTAAACGCATTGGCAAAATACTACAGCAAGATTTCAAAATTGCGAATGGTGCCGGGCATCATTCTGTAATTAAAATACCGGGCAAAGAAGAATGGTATATTATTTATCATCGGCGACCGCTGACAGAAACCAATGGAAACTCACGGGAGGTGTGTATTGAACATCTGTATTTTGATAAAAATGGTTTAATAAAGCCGGTGGTGCTTACGAATGAAGGGGTAAAGAAGCAACCATTGAGATAAGCACAAAACAGAATCATAAAAGCCGGTCTCTCTTAAATAGAGACCGGCTTTTCATTTTTTAAACACTGGCAGCGAACTGCTTATAATAAGGTATCAATGGTAATAGGCAGCTTGCGTACCCGCTTGCCGGTAGCATGGAAAACGGCGTTGGCAATGGCACCCGCCACACCTACTATACCAATTTCGCCTACGCCTTTTGCACCCAGTGGGTTTACAATGCCGTCTACCTCATCCACAAAAATTACTTCCTGCTCATGGATATCCGCATTTACAGCCACATGGTATTCGCCCAGGTTATGGTTCATAAAGCGGCCCTTGTTGTGGTCCATGATGCTATCTTCTTCCAGCGCCTGGCTAATTCCCCAAACGGCTGCACCC
>CAXTDG010000312.1:0-5957 GCA_964242675.1 uncultured Chitinophagaceae bacterium | reverse complement strand
AGCCAATGTGTTGGGGCTAACCGGCACTCAGGCTACCGGCCTGCATCCATCGCTTACCGGTTTGCGGGACATGTATAATAATGGAAATGTAGCCATTGTGCAATCTGCAGGTTATCCTACGTTCAATTTTTCGCACTTTCGGGCTACCGATATATGGATGAGTGCCAGCAATAGCGATGAATACATTACCAATGGCTGGCTGGGCCGCTACCTCAACACGGAGTACCCTGGTTTTCCGGATGGCTATCCTAACACAGCCATGCCCGATCCACTGGCTATTCAGTTTGGTTCAACCACATCTTTGTCTTTATTGGGTCCTACTTCGCAAATGAGTGTAACTATTAGCGACCCTAATAACTTTCTGAACTTCGTAAACGATGTGGAAGATCCGGTACCTAGTACTCCAGCAGGTGCTAAACTGGCGTATGTACGTCAGATTTCCCGGCAATCGGAAGTGTACTCCAATATTATTAAAACGGCCTACAACATTCCAGGCAATAATAATATGGTCACTTACCCCAACACCACACTGGCAGGCCAGTTGAAAATAGTAGCCAAGCTGATAAACGGGGGACTGAAGACCAAAGTATACGCAGTAAACTTCTCTGGTTTTGATACACACGCCAACCAGGTAAATACTACTGACCATACTACTGGCGGTCATGCCAACCTGATGGCGCAATTGGGAGATGCTATTAAAGCTTTCCATACCGATCTGAAGGCGATGAATAAAGACCAGCGGGTGATTGGTATGACCTTCAGCGAATTTGGCCGCCGCATAAAAAGCAATGCCAGTGGCGGAACTGACCATGGCCAGGCAGCTCCAATGTTCCTTTTTGGCACCAAAGTTACCGGCGGTATTATTGGTACCAGCCCGGTACTACCTACTAATGCAACAGTGAATGATAACATTGCCATGCAAACGGATTTCCGCCAGATTTACTCTTCCCTGCTAAGCCGCTGGCTATGCCAGGATGATCCGAGCACACTGGCTATTATGCTACGGAGTTTTCCACAAATCAATGTTGCTGACAATTCGGATTGTGTACCCACAACACCATTCAACAACCCGCTACAATTAATCACCAACTATCCTAACCCGGCTACCAGCTATACGATGGTTGAATTTAGAACCGATGGCGGCCATACTTCTATGCAACTAGTTGGCCCCGACGGTCACCTCATTTCTACTATCATGGAAAAAACGTTCGACCGGCCAACTACCGGTACACAACGGGTAGATATGAGTAATTTACGGATGGGCATGTATTATATCCGTTTTCAAAATGGCAATAAAACGCAGATGAAACCCGTATTAAGGGTTCAATAAGCCTTTCGTCGTGGAAATTTTCTAATAAGCCGAAGCTTTTGCTTCGGCTTATTTGTTTAAACGGCATTTTAATTATTTTCAGCGCAAATTATTTTTACTGCTTATGCGAAATTTTTACCCGAAGCTTTTTTATGGGCTTCTAGTGGCATTGCTATTTGCTGGCCGCTCTATGGCGCAAGATGCTGATTACAAAGCTTATCAGCCTCTTATTCAGAAAAATGCTTACCGGCTTGGCATTACAAAAACCGATGCCAGTGACGCCATTATCACTAATGCCTATACTGATCCTTCTTCCCAGCTTACTTACGTTTACCTACAGCAGGCTTACCAGCAGGTAAAAGTGTATAACACCATTATTACATCTGTATTTCGCAATGGCGAGTTGCTATATACTTCGGGTAGCTTTGTAAAAAACATTGCTACTAAGGCCGGAAGCGCTGCACCAACCAAAACTTACGCTGATGCAGCAACAGCAGCAGCCCGTTATTTAGGCTTGCAGCCATCAGGTGCTTTTTCAACAATAGCCAACCATTTTGCTACAGATAAGAAATACACAGTGGATGCAGCAGGCATTGCCAAACGCCCTATTGATGTGACGCTTTTCTGGACGGCAAGCGATGATAAGCAGCAGGTAACACTTACCTGGAATGTAAATGTGGATGTAAAAGATAGCGCCGATTGGTGGAATGTGCGGATAGATGCCCAAACCGGTGCCTATGTACAAAAAGATAACTGGACGGTTAGTGAGCATGTTCCTATGGCTCCAAAAGGCAGCCGGAATACAGTCGTTGCGCCTCTTAAGAATGTTGCTCCTTCGCAAAAGCAGGTTAGCATACCTCAGATTTTATTGCAGGCACCGCCTCCAAACGTTACCGCTGCCAGCTACCGTGTAATAACATACCCTTCCGAAAGTCCTAACTCGGGCGGTTTTGCAATAGCAAATAGCCCCTGGTTGTTGGCCGGTGCCACGAACAATGCTACCTCATTGGGTTGGCATTTTGATGGCACTACTAACTACACTACTACCCGTGGCAATAACGTGTTTGCCTACCTGGATCGGGCTAATAATAATACACCAGCTACGCTTATCAACTGGCCAGATACTTCTACCACAGCAGCGCCTTCGCTAACTTTTGTTCATAATTTTTCAACTACGCAGCAGCCCCTTGTTGCGGAGAACCAGAAAGCGATATTAGATAACTTGTTTTACTGGAACAACCTGGTGCATGACGTTACTTACCAATACGGTTTCAATGAAGTAGCAGGCAATTTTCAGCAGGATAACCAAAGCCGGGGAGGTAATGGTGGAGATTATGTATTTGCTGAGGCCCAGGATGCTGGAGGTACTAACAATGCAAACTTTAATACACCTGCTGATGGCACCAGTGGCCGTATGCAAATGTACCTGTGGTCGCCTGCTACAAGGATGCAGGTGAATACACCTGAAACACTGGCGGGTACCTATGAAGCTGTTGAAAGCGTCTTTTCTACTGCTAATAAGCTGTCGGCTACTGGCCCTATTACTAATCAGGTGGTGTATTACAATGATAATGCAACAGGTACTACTCACTTAGCTTGTGGTGTAGGTACATCACCAGCTAACAGCATCACTGGTAAAATTGCTTTGATAATAAGAGGAAACTGCAACTACACAGAAAAGGTTAAGAATGCACAGAATGCAGGAGCTGTGGCCGTCGTTATGGTAAATAACGTTGGTGGTTCAGCAGTTGCCATGGGTGGTACAGATAATACGATAACTATTCCGGCGGTAATGATTTCGCAAAGCAATGGTAACCTGCTAATGGCACAACTCAACAACAATGTAATAGTAAACGTAACCTTGTCTGGCAGCATCAACCTCGATGGCGACTTGGACAACGGTATCATAGTGCATGAGTATGGTCATGGTATAAGCACCCGGCTTACTGGTGGCCCCCCCAATAGCGGCTGCCTAAATAATGCCGAACAAGGTGGTGAAGGTTGGAGCGATTATTTTGCCTTAATGATGACTACCAACTGGGCTACTGCTACTGTAGGTGATGGACCCAATGCTCGTCCGGTAGGTACGTATGCCGCCGGTCAGTTTGCTACAGGCTCTGGCATTCGTTCCTATCCTTACTCTACCAACTTGGCTGTTAACCCGCTTACTTATGCAAACGTAGCTACCAACACTGAAGTCCACGCTATCGGCGAAGTGTGGTGTGCCGTACTGTGGGATCTTACCTGGGCTTTAATCCAGCAGCAAAACAGTATTACTACTAACCTGTACAACAGTGCTGGTACCGGTGGCAATGCTATAGCTATGAACCTAGTAATAACAGGTTTGAAAATGCAGCCATGTAGCCCAGGTTTCCTGGATTCCCGTGATGGTATTTTAGCTGCTGATTCTGTTTTATATGGTAATGCTCATAAATGCCTGATCTGGAGTGTATTTGCTCGTAGAGGGATGGGCTTTAGTGCTATCCAAGGGTCATCTAACAATGCCTCCGACCAAACGCCAGCTTATGATATTCCTTCCAACATTATTATTCCAAAACCATTGGTAAGAACTGCAGGTATAAATGTTCCAATGAACATTGCCTTTACTGCAACCTGTAACTGTCAGCCTGTTACTGGCTACGTTATCCGAGATACCATCCCTGCCGGATTTACTTATGTAAGCAGTACGCCAGCCGGTACGCTTAATGGCAATGTATTGTCTTTCTCTGCTACCAATTTCAATTCTTTAGAAACAAAGAACTTCTCATTGGTGCTGAGAACACCTGCTACAGGATGTACTATTGACTCGGTAATAAACGACAACCGGGAATCTTTTACTGCCGGTTCCCTCACTTCATCTGGTACACCTGGCTGGAGCGCTTCTTCAGCACAATCTTACTCAGCCCCCTCTTCCTGGTATGCTTCTGAGCCTGCAACCATTACTTCTTCTTCGCTTACTTCCGGTGCGGCTGCCCGTACTGCAGTTCAAAACCTAAGTATACTTTCTTTCTGGCATTATTACAGTACGGAAGGCACTTACGATGGTGGTGTACTGGAATATTCTACTAACGGTGGTACTACCTGGAGCGATGCTACTTCGCTTTTTTACAATAACCCTCCTACCGTTACTATGGATGCGTCTACCACTCTTAGTGGCCGCAAAGCTTTTTCTGGTGGCACAGCTGGTTTCAAACAATCTATACTCAATCTGGCTTCGTTAGGTACAGCATCAGTCTCATTCCGTTTCCGCATGGAAACAGATGATGGTACCGGCGGTGATGGCTGGTATGTAGATAACATTGTTCGGGCTAACGGTTGTGGTGGTATTTTAAAAACAGGCACTTATAACAGTGCCGGTGTACGTCAGGATACTTTGATGCAACCCATTTTTGTAACACCACAGGTAACACTACCGGTAAGTTTATTATGGTTCTATGCTAATGCAGTGGGTAGCGAGGTAGCGCTTGACTGGAAAACATTGTCGGAGATAAATGCCAAAGATTTCACCATTGAGTGGAGCACTAATGGTACTAACTGGAGCACTATTGGTAGCACAGCAGCGCTCAACCGTAATGCTAACAGCTACAGCTTTATCCATACCAATCCTGCTAGTGGTAATAACTACTATCGTATCCGGATGAATGATGCCGATGGAAAGTTCACTTACTCGCCGGTACGCATTATTAATATGGAAAAAGGTAAGCCAATGGTAGCCTTGGTACCAAACCCGGTAAGCACCGATGCTATCTTATATATTTCGCCGGAAGCAAAAGCCCGTACGGTGAAGGTGTATGATGCAGCCGGTAGCCTGGTACGCCAGCTAAATGTAACCGCTGGTATGCAACAGGTAAAAATATCAACGGCTGATCTGGCTGCAGGTATTTATACAGTTGAAACCAATGGTACCAGCCGCTACACTACCCGTATGCTGGTGCAGCATTAATATATTTTCAATTACCGTTTACACAAAAGCCGTTCGCCGTAGGTGAACGGCTTTTATTTTAAACAGCTGATAATGTCGGTCTTACTTGCTTCCGTACAGGTAAAGATTTTGTAAAGCCATTGTTATATCAATTATGTTGGTGGGAATGAAGTACAGACAATTATAGCTATTGAAAGTTTTCAAACCATAAAGTACTACAACTCTTGAGAAAGCTCTTCAACAAGTGAGCGGGACATCAATGTAAGATTTGAATTATAGCTCTGAATATATTCTGAAATGGTAGATTTCCAGCTTTGGAAGAAGCGAAGGCCCTTGGTGGTTTGTGTATTTCTTACTGTTACTTTTCCCGTTTTAAAAGTGCTATCGCTCTGTAATACTTTGTACGATACTACCAAGTCTTTTGCATCGGGTTGCACATATACCTTCGACCAATTAATAGCGTATATCAGCCAAATAACATGAGAGTCGTTGACAAGTGAAAAACCGGCAGGTGCTTCATCTATTGTCAATTCCAGCTTTTGTCCATTTAACTTCTGGCTTAAGCGCCTTGCAATACTACCATTGAGCGTAGTGGAAATACTAGATTGGGCTACAGCAGTAGTGAGCGTACAGTTCTGGCTCTCTTTCACATGCGAGTACACAATAAGTGGCAGAAACTTATGTGTTTTGTGGAAGGGGGTAGAAAGGTCAGGATTGCCCGATGGG
>CAXTDG010000311.1:0-5966 GCA_964242675.1 uncultured Chitinophagaceae bacterium | reverse complement strand
GTTCCCGTTGATTGTGTCGCAGGTATCGAACATGCGATTGAAGCGGATAGATGATGTGGCGGGGTAAGGAAGTTTGAAGTTTAAGGTTTAATGTTTAAAGTTCTGCTGCTTTAGCCTTGCTCAACCTGCCTTAGCTTGCTCCGGTTCGTGTCTCACGAACAGGAACAAACTCAATTCCCACTTCCCCGGTTTTCACATCACTGGTGGCCTGGCTCAACCGTTTTCTTTTTGAGCCAGGCAGTTGAACACCTATTGAACTTTTGTGGCGATGGCACCGTTCAACAGGCATCTATCTATTTGGCTTTACTGATACGAGGAATGAGTCGAGTCTATAGGGTTAGAAAACCGGAAACCTTATAGGAAAGAAAGAGATCATAACTCTTAGGGAGTTCAACAAGCTATGGTTCTACTTGACAACTGATCTCTGACCACTAAAAATGCCCCTTTACGTTTATATCATTATTGGTTATATAGTGCTGCTGGCGTTGGTATACCTGGTGCAGGAGCGGTTTATTTTTCGGCCCGAGAAGCTAGCTAAGGACTTTCAGTACAAGTATGACGTCCCTTTTAAAGAATTGAATTTTGAAGTAGCAGCCGGCGTTACTATTAATGGACTACATTTTCATGTCAAGCAACCTAAAGGCTTGCTTTTATATTTCCATGGCAATACCCGCAGCATAAAAGGTTGGGCCAAATATGCCCGTGATTTTTTCCGTTACCAGTACGATGTGGTGCTGGTTGACTATCGGGGTTTTGGTAAAAGCACTGGCCGCCGCAACGAGGAAGATATGCTGAGCGATATGCAGTTTGTGTACGAGCAGCTTACACTTAATATCCCGCAAAGCGAAATGATTGTGTACGGCCGCAGCATAGGCAGTGGCTTTGCCGCCAAGGTAGCCAGCGACAATACACCCCGTTACCTGATTTTGGATGCACCATACTACAGCTTTTTAGATGTAATGAAGCGGTTGCTGCCAATAATACCTCACCGCCTGCTGCTCCGCTATCAACTCCGCACCGACCGCTGGATTTTAAAAGTGAAATGCCACACTTACATTTTGCACGGCACCAAAGACTTCTTGATACCCATCGTTAACAGCGAAAAGTTGCAAGCCCTCAACCCGTCCAAAATTACCCTGATTCGTATACATGGTGGTGGGCACAACAACCTGCCTTCTTTTCCGGAGTATCACAATTTCATCCGGGATATTCTACTTGAGTAATGGTTCATTCATTTACCTGTTCACACGTTCGTAATTTTGATTTTCCGGTTTATTAATTTCCGATTCCGAAATATTTGAAAGCAAATAATTCTTACCAAATTTTAAGGTTCCGAACGAGCATATTGGTGAACAAGTGAACGTGTGAACTAAAATATTCTTATGGCTCAGAAACTTACCCGTGCCGAACGGTTCAAAACAATAATGATTTACCTGTTGGCTATTTACCTTCTTCTGATTGGAGGATTTTACTTTTTCCAGCACCTCATTTTCTTTCATCCTAAGCCGTTAGCGGCAGACTACCAGTTTCATTTCAAACAGAAATTTGTAGAAAAGCCCATCAAGCCAACAGTTAATACCGTTACTGATATTATCCGGTTTTTACCTGCCGATTCGGCTAAAGGGGTAGTGCTTTATTTCCATGGCAACCGGGATAATGTAGAACGCTATGCTCCGTATTCCGAAATTTTTACCCGCCATGGGTATGAGTGCTGGATGGTAGATTATCCGGGTTTTGGTAAAAGCACCGGGAAGCTAACTACCGACAGCTTGCAGCTACAGGCATTGCAACTTTACCTGTTGGCTCGTAGCATGTTTAAGCCGGAGAACATCATCATTTATGGCAAGTCACTGGGTACCGGGCCGGCTTCATTCCTGGCATCTACCAGGGCTTGCAGCCGCCTTATTCTGGAAACACCTTATTATAGCCTTAACTCGCTGGCAAGACATTATGCTCCCATTTTTCCTATTGATTGGTTGATAAAAGTAGATTTCGACAATGGCGAGGCGCTACAATTGGTAAAGCAACCAATTACCATTTTTCATGGCGATGACGATCATACCATTCCGTTGAGTAATGCTGAAAGGCTAAAAGAAGTTTTAAAACCAACTGATAATTTTATCATTTTACCCGGCGGTCATCACAACGGTATTGCTGAATTTCCCGAATACAAGAGGATGATAGATAGCCTTTTAAATGCAGGCCTCAACATAACTTTCCCTAATGGGGAAGGAGCAAAACCATAACTGTTCTACTTTTGTATAAAGTCTTCGTATAATGCTCATCATTCTCTTATCCATCTCCTCCATTAATGTAAAAATTGGTTGCTTTTAATTCAGAGATGGATCTATCGGGTAATTAATGATTTCCTCATACTTTTTATCTAGTTGACGAACTGCATCTTTCCACGCAATGTCAGGGTTGGAGTGAAATACCAGCTTTTGTGTGCCGGAAATAGTTAGCCAGCTTTTACTTTCCATTTCTGCTTCCAACTGGTCTTCGCCCCAGCCACTATAGCCCAAGAAAAACCGGATTCTGTTTAAATCGAGGCTACGATTTTGAATAAGCGCCAATACTGTTTCAAAATTGCCACCCCAATAAATGTCGTCTACCACATGTTTGCCATCGGGTATTATTTCGGGCTGCGAATGAATAAAATGCAGCGTATCCGTTTGCACGGGTCCACCATAATTTACTACAATTGGAAAATCCTGTAAATCGGGGAGTAATTCGCCTAAGGTTTGTTTGTAGCGACGATTTAAAACAAATCCAAATGAACCGTCGGGTCGATGGTCGCATATAAAAACGACTGTCCGCATAAAATTGGGATCTTTTAGAAAGGGGTCAGAAATAAGAATTACTCCGGTAGTTAATGGCTGCATATTAAAAGGCTATAAATTTTGAGGTTTTCAAAGAATATACGTCGCCCCTAAATCAATCATTATTCCAAAAGACCGGTGTTAAAAATAATTTGAAAACCTGTTAACCGCAATACCCCTGCACACAAAGGTGGGCAAAGGCTTTATTTTTGTTTGGTTCAAACCCCTGCATGAAAAAAATACTACCCGTTATTATTGTTCTTATCACCATTGCCATGATAGGGTTGGTGTACCTGCAATATTCCTGGTTTCAAAATATTTTAATAGCCCGTAAAGAACAACTGAGCGAAAGAGGGCAAAACGTATTGAAATCTGTAGGCATGGAACTGGGCCAGTCTAACAACCGGTCGCCCTACGCTACCCGACCTAACAACAAAGGACTTACTTTAGATACTAACCCACTCACTTTGGAAATGCTGCGACCCGTAACAGTTGCCCAGCGGTTTTCACCCTTTGAAGTGCAGGAAAAACTGAATGAAGCTTTTAAAAGAGAAGGGGTAACCAACATTAATTATGAGTTTGCCATTGTGCAGGAGCAAGTTACCATGTCTACCGAGATGTCTTCTGCAGGGTTTAATCTAAGTAAATATGATTCCGCTAAAGACTTAATGGTCGGCTTTGGTATTCCACCGCCTTCTAATACTATACTGGAAGATTTATCGCCCCAGGAAACGTTAATCATAATTATTCCTAATTATGAAAAACTGATAAAGCACTCCTCTTATCTCGAAATGGCAGGATCAATTGTGTTTGTGCTATTTATCCTGTTCGTTTTCTTATATACCGTAAGGGCTTTGTTGAATCAAAAAAAACTAAGCGAAATAAAAACAGACTTCATCAACAACATGACGCATGAATTCAAAACACCGTTAGCTACTATTTCGCTAGCTGTGGATGCCCTGCGGAATGAAAAGGTAATGAACGACCGGGAAAAGCTGGGCTATTTCAGCGGCATCATTAAGGAAGAAAACAAGCGGATGAATAAGCATGTAGAAACCATTTTGCAAGCCGCTTTGCTAGAGAAAAATGAGTTTCAGATAAAGCAGGATGAAATTCATGTGCATCAACTGATACAGAAAACGCTGGATAATTTTAACCTGCAACTGCAGGATAGAAATGCTGAGGTAGAAATAAAACTCAACGCCAAAAACGATGTAATCAGCGGGGATGAAACCCACTTTGGCAACCTGCTGAATAATCTGGTGGATAATGCTATAAAATACTCCAGAGAAAAGCTTTGCTTACGAATTACAACCCACAGTACGCATAAAACGATTCTCATTAAAATTGAGGATAACGGTATAGGTATGGCCCGTGAAGCAGCTAAAAGAATCTTCGAAAAATTTTACCGTGCCCCCACTGGCAACGTACACAACGTGAAAGGCTTCGGACTAGGAATGAGCTATGTAAAAACCGTAATTGATGCCCACAAAGGCAATATCAAGGTAGAAAGCGCTTTAGGTAAAGGCACTTCATTTATTATAGATGTACCCCTAGCCAAGGAGGATTAGCAATGAATGGTGAGAAATGAACAACTAACAATGAATAATGAACAATAGGAACGCATTTCAAATTGTCTTTTACAATGTTCATGTTCATTATTCACTCTTCATTAAAAAACTGCTATCTCCATAGCTCAAAAACCGATAGTCGTTTTGCAAAGCATGCTCGTAAATGGTCTTCCATTTATCACCTACTAATGCGGCCACTAGCAAAAGCAGGGTACTTTGTGGCTGGTGAAAATTGGTAATTAACCCTTTTATTATTTTGAATAAATAACCGGGTGCAATGAGTATCTGCGTTTGTGTTACCAGCTGTTGCAATTCGTTTTTATTCATCCATTGTAGCAGCGATTGTAGTGCAGTTTTTATATCTGCATCCGGCCAGGTTGTCTCATACACTTCCCACTGCGAAATCTGTAATTTTTTTAGCTGAATATCAGGATTCTCAATCGTCTTTAGCCCAAGCCAGTAAAGGCTTTCAAGCGTTCGCAGGCTGGTGGTACCAACAGCAATTACCGTGTCGTTACCAATGAGTTTTTCAATTAGCGCTGCTTCTACGGTTATCCATTCGGAGTGCATTTCATGGCCACCAATTGTGTTACTTTTTACAGGTTTAAATGTGCCGGCCCCAACGTGCAAGGTGGTATAAGTAGTATTTATATTTTTTTTGGTTAAAGACTGCATCACTGCATCCGTGAAATGCAGCCCGGCTGTAGGAGCAGCCACGCTGCCATTGTGCCGGGCATAGATCGTTTGGTAGCGTTCTGCATCTTCCACTTCCGCATTGCGGTGCAGGTAGGGCGGGATAGGCATTTCGCCAAATGCCTGTAGCATTTCGGCAAATGAAAGCTGTGCAGGCTGCCAGCTAAATTGAATTCGAAAAGCATCCGCTTCTTTTGTAATGAGCGATGCTTCTAAAACAGTATTGTCTGCTAGTCTTTTTTGCAAAACTCCGCTTTTCCATTTGGCAGCGCCTTTTACTAAGCACAGGCATTCAATACTGCCTTGGCTGGTCATAGCCGAAGCCATTTCGCCAGAGGTAGCCTCCAGTACAAAAATTTCAATTTGCCCACCTGTTTCTTTTTGTAGTAGCAGACGGGCAGGAATTACTCTGGTATTATTGAAAACCAGTAAGGCATCTTGCGGTAGATAGGTAGCAATATTTGAAAAGCCAGCATCAGTAATTTGCCCCCGCTGATATACTAACAATTTTGAGGCATCCCGCTGTGGTAAAGGGTGGAGTGCAATTTTTTCGTCGGGTAACTGGTAGGTGTAGTCAGAAATCTTGAGGTCTGTTGGTGCTGGCATCGGGTGCTTTTACAAAATAAGATGTGTAAAAGTAGGCAGGCGGTTTAAAAATGCAATTTTGAAACAGCGCTGTTGTTAAAAAAAACTAAGTTTCGGGTAGTTTGAAACCCTTATTTGGTGGTTTCGCAGGTACGGTTACATTTGCAAAAAATTTGGAGGGTAAACTATGTTTTGGACGCTGGAACTGGCTTCTCATCTTGAAGATGCCCCCTGGCCTGCCACGAAGGATGAATTGATTGATTATTCTATTCGTTCGGGTGCACCTATTGAGGTGGTA
>CAXTDG010000310.1:0-5993 GCA_964242675.1 uncultured Chitinophagaceae bacterium | reverse complement strand
ACTAATAGGGATCCATCAGGCAGCGTAGTTACACCAACCGGGCGGCCATACACTTCATTTTTAGCCTCATTGGCTATAAAGCCGGTAAGAAAATCTTCAGGCTTGCCGGGTTTGCCTTTTGCAAAAGGAACATACACCACTTTATACCCGGAAAAAACGGAACGATTCCATGAACCATGCTGGCCTACAAACATGCCACCCTGGTACTTTTTAGGAAATTGATTAGCCCGGTAAAAGGTCAATCCTAATGAAGCCGTGTGGGCACCCATCGGTACATCGGGTACGATGGCTTTGGATACCAGATCAGGATTTTGACCTTTAAGGCGTGGGTCTTCGTGCTGGCCGTAATAGCTATAAGGCCAGCCATAAAAACCGCCGTCTTTTACACTGGTAGCGTAATCCGGAACCAGTTCATCGCCTAGCAAATCCCGTTCGTTTACAGCCGTCCATAAGGTGTTGGTGCCGGGCTGCCAATCAAGCCCAACCGGGTTGCGAAGGCCGCTGGCATAAATACGTTCGCCACTGCCGTCGGAGTTTATTTCCAGAATATCGGCCCGGCGTTTTTCTTCGTCAATACCATGGTCGGCAATATTGCTGGCCGAGCCAACGGATACGTACAATTTAGTGCCTTGCGGGTTGGCAACGATGTTGCGGGTCCAATGGTTATTGTATCCTTGGCCCGGCAAAGACAAAATGTTTTTACCTCCTCCACTTACGGTTGTATCGGCTGAATTGTAAGGAAATTGTAGCACTTCATCGGTATTAGCTACATAAAAACTATCATGAAAAACCAACATGCCAAAGGGCTGATTCTGGCCGGTTAAGTAAGCGTATTTACTTTCATAGGTACCGTCTTTATCCTTGTCCCGAAACAGCGTAACCCTATTGGCACTACCGAAGTTTTGCGATTTGGATTTAAAGAAAGCATCTGACTCATCAGCCCGTTTTTGTTTAGGAATGCGGGTGCCGGATTCGGCCACAAATACATCGCCATTTGGTGCTACATATATCCAGCGGGGGTTGGCCAGGCCTTTGGCAAAAACAGACACTTCAAATCCCTTGGGTGCCATAGGTGTTTTGCCTCCTGGCCAGCCAATTACTTTACTGTTTTTAGTAACAGATTGCGTAGCATAAGGATCTGGTAAATCAGGTGATTCCTGTGCCTGTGTAGTAGCGGCCAGTAGTAACAACGAAACTGTTTTTGTAAAACGGGTGAAACGAATAGGAGCCATCGAAAAATGATTTGTTGGTACTAACAACAAAGCCCCGGCTATAATGTTAACCGGAGCTTTGATTTATAAGTGGCTTTTCATTCTATTTTTTTAGCATCTTGCCTACATACGTTTTCGTTCCATCTGTTACTTCTACTACATACAAGCCCGAAGCAAACGAAGCCAGCCGCCGGTTCAGCTGATTATTCAGTCCTTCTATGGTGCCCGTTTGGCTCAATACTATTTTTCCATCACTGCTTGTTACCCGAAGCAACACATCAGTAGCAGTGCTGGTTAGTTGCAGTTTCACCTGGTTGGTTACCGGGTTAGGGGAGATGCTGAGTGCTTCTCTTTTTGCACTAATAACTACTTTTCTAATTTCGGAGTAAACGGAGTTGCCATCTACATCTGTTTGTTTCAACCGGTAGTAGTTTATGCCTGCAAATGGGCGGGGATCAACTGCATTGTAAGTGCGTAAGGTGCTGCTATTGCCAACACTTTTTATTTTACCAATGACTGTAAACGTTTTGCTGTCTTTCGAACGCTCAATGGTAAAGTAATCGCTGTTTTTTTCGGAAGCGGTTTTCCAGGCAAGGGCCACTTTACCGGCTGTTTCAGTAGCGGTAAAATCCAGTAAAGAAACGGGTAGTGCTTGTGCTCTTGCTACATAGATATTAGGAGCAGCAGGCATTGCCATACTATCGCCTAAATAATAATCAGGATAAGGTGGTTGGTTATAGCCACTGTTTTGCCAAGCCACAGCGGTGCGGTATTGCGTATTGTGCATCAGTGTGTACAGGCGATACGCTGTAGGAATGGTGGTAGTAAATATCAGAAGACTGTCACTCGTAAAATTGCGGAACAGCATTTCTTCCCGCCAGTCACCCAGCAGATCAGCCGTTAGGCCGGGGTTGGCTTTGGTGCCGTTGTTATCATCGGCCCCGCCATAGTTGTAAATGGTAAGCACCCGGCTAACGGTGGAATTGGTATAGTTCCATTTTTCCAACTTCGTACCGTCAAGCAGTTCCCGTTGCAAATCGCCATCCCACCAAATACCAAAGTTGTAGCTGGGGTGGCTGTTAGCAATAGAATCGCCTTTGCAGTTGTATAGCTTGCCTACACTACCCCATACTTCATAACCCTTATACCTAGGGTCAATATCGGCTGCCATACAACGGCCTACATCAGCACCACCACCGGGTACACCCCATAGTGGTTGCCCGGTTTTGGCATCCCTTAATTCCAATCCGTAGACACCATACGATCCTGGGTCTTCGTGACATTGAAACACTTCCTGGCCGGGGCGGCTAGGATCGAGATCGGTCATGTGCAGAGCATCGCCGTGGCCTAGGCCATTGGCGTATTTACCAGCTCCGTTGTCGTTGATCGTACTGGCTCCGTTGCATACTTCATCTTTACCGTCGCCGTCCACATCGCCTACGCTTTGGTTGTGGTTTCCTTGTCCGGCGTAGGTGCCATTGCCGGTAGTATTGCTGTCAAAAATCCAGCGAAGCGTTAGCTGGCCATTGCGCCAATCCCAGGCGGCCCGAACCAGCCGGGTGTAGTAGCCACGACCAAATACCGCACTGGGCCGTTTTCCATCCAGATAAGCAACTACGGCTAAAAACCGATCTACCCGGTTGCCATAGCTATCGCCCCAACTGCTTACGGTGCCACGGGCTGGCAGGTAGTTGGTGGTAGCCATAGCCGCACCAGTTTGGCCATTGAACACAGTCAGAAATTCCGGACCGTCCAAAACATATCCTGCTGTGTTCCGGTAGTCGGCAGCAGCATTTCCTATTACGGTGCCTACGCCATCAATGGTTGCGTCAGCCGTTTTGCACATCATTTCGGCTTTGCCGTCGCCATCAAAATCGTACACCATGAATTGGGTGTAGTGGGCACCTGCCCTGATGTTTCTACCCAAATCTATCCGCCACAGGCGGGTGCCATTTAGCTTGTAGCAATCCATGTACACGTTGCCGGTATAACCGCTTTGGCTATTGTCTTTTGAATTGCTGGGATCCCATTTTACAAAAAACTCATATTCACCATCGCCATCTACATCGCCTACGCTACAGTCGTTGGCCGTGTAAGTGTAAGCCACACCATCAGGCGTAGTGCCACCAGCAGGTATTTGTAAGGGAAGAGATTTATAAATCCGGCTCCAGGCATTTACCGGTGCCGTTTCCGATTGTTCCACTCCACTCACTACTGGGCGTATGGTGTAAGTTGGTTCTTCTACTGTAGCATTGCTATCCACAAAATTGGTAGAACCAGTGATAGGAGCGGCATTGAGCAGGGTGCCATTTCGGTAAACATTAAAGGCAATAGAAGAAGAATCTGTTCCAAACAGCCGCCAGCCGATGTACACCCGGTTAGCAGCCGTACGTACTGCTACCAAACCACGGGTAAGATACTCCACCTGCCGGGCTGTAGTAACAACGCTGTCGGGTGATATTATAATTGTTGAAGAGGTATCAGCCGTCCATAGCTGCACAATAGGAGTGGTAATTGAACTGGGATTTGCTTTTGTGTAAGTGATAACAGGCCGGCTACTGTCTTCTGCCACCGCAATAGATATGCTGCCAGCTGGTTCATCGATGCCGGTTGTGGCATCTACATTTTTAAGTTCAGTCCATGCAGTTGTGCTGGTGGAAGGCAGCCTGAATACCCTGGCTACAGAGCGTCCGGAGCCATTAGTAATGCCATCCGCAAAAGAAGAATACACATCACCATTGGCGCTTCTTGCCAAAGAACTATTAGGTGCATCCCTGGTTGAAATGGCACCGGAAAAAGACCATGCACTGGTTAATTTATTATAGATAATAACCGTGTTCTTATTACTGTTTCCAGTATTGAAATAAGATACAACCGGGTTCCAGGTTTTATTGAAACTAATGCTGCTATGGCGAATGCTGGTAGTAGCACCAGTAGTAGCTGAGCCACCACTTACAGGGTTGGGTATAGGAATAGAATCCCAGTTAGTAGTACTAAAACGAGCTACTACCAAAGCTCCTGTTGTAGCCGTAGCAGTAGATAACTTAATGTAAACGATATAAGGAATATTGCTGGTGCTATCTACACCCATTCCAACGCCAATAGCTCTGTCAGTATAAATAGGGCTGCTCCCAACTGATTCCCAGGCGGTGCCGTTGAAACGTTTTACATTGGGATTTAAGTTAGTGCCTTCGCTGTATACAATCAGGGGACGGTTAGCCGTATCGAATGTCATTTGGTGGCGGGGCGTACTGTTGTACGCACTGGAAATGCTGTACGCAACCGATGCGGCAGACACATATAAGTTAGCTGCCAAACCGCCTAATGGTTCCCAAACATTGGTTGTAGTGTTATACGTTTCCACTGCCAGCCGGCTGCTATTGGCAACGTCTATATAACTCACAAACAATTTACCGGTTCTGTCGGCTGTAATACGGGTGTAGGTGGGGCTGCCGGTTGCTACATCGCCACCTACTACCTGCCAGGCGTTGCCAGTGTATTTTTTTACTTTAGCTACACCGCCTTCGGTAAATACTACATACGGTACGCTTACACCATTTTCTACAACAGTAGCAATGCTGGTATAAGCGGAAGTAGCAGTAGCAAGCTGTTGCTCATTGCCAATAATTCGCCAGCGCTGGGCATTGAGGCCAGCGCAGCAAAGCAGCATTAGTAAAGCGGAAAAATATTTCTTAAGATAGAGCGAAACCTTACCTGGCTTCTGGCGTACAATTTTTTTCATAGGTACACAATCAGGGATGTTGCTTAGCCGGAGAGACTAAGTTTTGCAATGGCAATTTTTTGTAATGCAAGCTTAGGCAAACGATTGGAGGCAACTAACCTGTAGTGTGCTGAGGTGTGTATTACGTACACAGTTTTAAAGCAGTTAATATGATAGCCTTTCTGAATCAATACTTCCGCTTCAACCATTCTTCCGGCACCGGAATGATGCAAATATTCATACTGCGGTTATCGGTGCTGAGCATGGCTGACTGAATTTCTATCTTGGTGCCGTCGGGGCTCATAGTAGGGTGGGGGTGGTCGGCGGCAGTGGGTTTGTGGCCGGTAGAAAGCAGCATCATTTCATCGGTATGCCGGTCAATGAGGTAGATGTTGCGGTCGAAGTCGTCGCCTACTGCCCAGCGCCCATCCGGCGAACCGCTGACATGCCACAGGCCGCTACCACTTTTCGTTTGCCCGGCTATTTTCATTTCCCTGGTACGCAGATTTACGATGGCTAAGCCGGTTGGCTTTTCACGAGTGCCGCTCAGGCCCCAGGCGGTTTCCTGGCCGGGGTTGGCACCGCTTACTGCGGTACCAGCAGCCACTTGCTTATCGGTTCCGGGTATTTTGCGGTGGCCCATGATGGCCATAGCAACTTCGTCTTTACTGATGACTGCTTCATGCGTTACCCATTCGTATTCTGATTCCGGGTACAGTGGCCGTAAGCCGCTGCCATCTTTCATTACCGTCCAGGTGCGTTGTGGCGATTTGCCGCCGGTTTCCCAGCAAAACACAATCTCTCCCGGCACCCAGGGGTTGGTTTGGATATGGCCTATCTGAAACGGAACAGATACTACGTATTTGATCTCGCCGGTTTGCACATTCATAGCAGCAATGCCAGATGGGCCAGCACCCATATTACGAGGGCCAAAGTTTTGCTCCAGTTTGGTACCGGGAGTCAGGTGGCGGGCCGCTTCTTCTTTACCTACCCGGAAGTAAGCCCAGGTTTCGTCGCCGTCCAGCGCCATATCACCACCGGCTCCTATTTCGGGCGGGGTG
>CAXTDG010000309.1:0-5994 GCA_964242675.1 uncultured Chitinophagaceae bacterium | reverse complement strand
CCCGGAAATAGAAAAAAATATAGACGAGTTTCTGCGGGTGCGACTGAAGGAATCAATGCCGATGATTGCTATGTTTATTGGAGAAGCTACCATTTCGCAGATGAAGGAAGTCTTTATGACTGAACTCAAAAATATGCTGCCAGGGCTACTTAAGAACTATATCAACAACCTGAAAGAAGATTTGGACCTGGAAAAAATTGTAGTTGAAAAGATCAAAGGCTTTTCAAGTGATCGCCTGGAAAACATGTTGAACCAAATTCTAACGAAAGAGTTTCGCTTTGTTGAGGTGATTGGCGCAGTACTAGGATTTCTCATTGGTGTGGTGCAAATATTGATTACGATGGCTACAACGTAACCGTCATTCGTACCAATTACCCATTATTAACCTTACTTAACCCGTTTGTTGCAAGATTTTTGCGCTCCAAAATTTTGCAGTAGTCATTATATGCTCAATATGAAACACATTTTTTACCCGTTACTATTTATTTTTTGTTTTTCTGCAGCACATGCACAGCCTGGTGGTGGCCGAGGGGCAGGGGGCGGAGCACAAACTGGCCGTTTTTATGGAAAAATAGTGGATGGAAAAACAGGAAAAGCTATTGATGCTGCCAGCATACAATTAGTAACAGATCGTAAAAACACCAAAATTGTAAGTTCAAAAGATTCTATTGTAAATGGACAATTAACTCAAAGCAATGGTGATTTTAGCTTAGAAAACGTTGCGCTGTTTAGTACTTATCGTTTGATTGTAAGTGCTATTGGTTATAAAACTATTGAGAAACCAATTTCATTTCTTACTGCTGAGCAGCAACAGAAATTAATGCAGGCGATGGCGGCTCGCCGCCAACAAGGTGGAAACCAAACAGCACCACCGGTTACAACTATTACACCTGCAGATACAGCTACACAAGTTATTGGTATGACCCAAACAACTGGTGTGCCGCCCGTTCCAGATTCCTCTTTAGCTTACAATAGACAAAGCAATCATCCAGATTCGGCTAATCTTCCTACTCAGCAGCTTACTACTATTGCTGATTCGGCCCAGATGGCGGTTCATCCAAAACCAACTACTAATCCATTGGGTACAACCGATACAACAAAGACCGCTTTTGCCAAAACCGATTCTACAAGAAATGTAAATGCAACACCAGCCAGAAGTGGTCAGCGCCCTAATGGTATGGGTGGAGATAATTCGATGGCAGTGATTCGGGAAGTATTAGGTGGTGATATGAGTACACTAATGGCCCAAGCCGATAAAGATTTAGGAAATATTCGGTTGGAGCAGGATGCTGCTGCCTTAGGAAATGTAACCGTTACGGCCAGCCAACCCGTGTATACCTTAGGAATTGACCGTAAAATATTTAATGTAGACAGAGCCTTGACGAGCCAGGGCCAGACGGCGGTAGAAGTACTTCGCCAGGTGCCTGCGGTAAATGTAGATATTGACGGGAACGTTACCCTTCGCAATGCCTCTCCTACCCTATTTGTAGATGGACGCCCAACTACACTTACACTTGACCAGATACCAGCAGATGCGATTCAAAGTATTGAAGTAATCACCAACCCTTCTGCAAAGTTTGATGCCAGTGGCGGTACCGCTTCTATATTAAATGTGGTGATGAAAAAGAATCGTAAAGCAGGTTACAATGGTTCTTTAAGAGCGGGTGCTGATAGCCGGGGTCGTTTCAATGGTGGTGGTGATTTCAACATACGCCAACAGAAAGTAAATATGTTTATAAGTGGCCAATATGGACAGCGTAAATCGAAATCTGTGAGTGATGTAATAACTAATTACAACAGTAAAGCAACGGCTGCCGGTACTCCTTACAACCTTACTCAAAACTCAGCCAGTGTTAATAGCGGTGGTTTTGGATTTGTTAGGGGCGGCTTCGATTATTTTATGGATAACAGAAACACGTTGACCGTATCTGGAAACTACACCAAGGGTTCTTCTGACAATAATTCCAACGCAAATCTTCTATATGATACATTATCTGTTCCTGCAAGAATCGGTACTGGTAAGCGTATCTCAGACGGAGAAGGAAATTTTCAAAACTATGGCGGTTCACTTAGCTACAAGCATAACTATGCAAAAGCCGGCCATGAGCTTACTGCCGACGTTAACCTGAACTCTTCAAAGAGCGAAAATTATACATATATAGATAATGGTCTCTTTACCAGTACTGGAGTACGGAAGCCACAATCTACTATCCAGCAGACTTTGGGCGGAAGCCGTAGCACCTATTGGGTAATACAAAGCGACTACGCTAACCCCATTAGTGCAAATGCAAAAATTGAAACAGGTGTTCGGGCTCAGATCCGCAACTTTACTAGTGATAACAGGAACGATACACTAAATGCACAAAAGCAGTTTATTACCAATCAAACCATTAATAGTAATTATAAATTTACCGACCAGGTATATGCTGCCTATGTAACCTTTACTGGTAAAGCTGGCAACCTGGGGTATAATGCTGGCCTACGGGCAGAAAGCAGCAATTATGATGGTACGCAGGTGCGGAAAGTAGCAGGCGATTCCAGCTTCAAAGTTTCTTATCCCGTTACCTTTTTCCCAAGTGCTTTCCTAAGTTATAAACTTAGTGATAAGCAGGACTTGCAGTTTAACTATACCCGCCGCATTAACAGGCCTAGCTTTTTTCAGCTGATTCCTTTTACCGACTATAGCGATCCGCAAAATCTAAGCCGTGGCAATCCTGCACTTAGACCAGAATTTACCAACAGCCTTGAAGCCAATTACAATCTACAAATTAGTAATGGCAACAGCTTCCTGGCTTCTGTGTATTTCAAGAACACTGAAAACTTGATTACCCGCTACTTCGACACGGCTTACAATCCTAATATTGGTCAAACTGTAAACCGCAGCACTTTTGTAAACGCCAACAACAGTAAAAGCTACGGTTTGGAATTGACCAGTCGCAATCAGATTACAAAAGCCTGGGATGCTACTACCAACTTCAATTTTTACAATGCAACACTCACTAGCAATAGTGGCGATTCTGCAGAAACGGTAAACAGCCGTCTTAGCTTTTTTGCTAAGCTAAACACCAATTATCGTTTTGGCAAGGGCAGTACCTGGACCTTCCAGTTAAATGCGGATTACCAGGGTAAAACCGTACTACCTATTAGCAGTGGCGGTGGTGGCGGCAACCGTGGTGGTGGAGGCGGTGGTGGTGGCTGGATGGGCGGTGGTAACCAAACTGCAGGCACCAACGGATATGTAAATCCTTTCTACGGCGTTGACCTAGCATTGAAAAAAGAGTTCCTTAAAAACAAGGCGATGTCGCTGACACTAAGTGTGCAGGACGTACTGAAAACCCGCAAACGGGATACGTATACCATCACCGATTACTATACTCAGTCAAGCGTAAGCCGCCGTGATCAGCAAATATTCCGGTTACAGTTCGGCTGGCGTTTCGGTCGTCAGGACGTAAATCTTTTCAAGCGTAAAAACAATAGAACTGAAAGTGATAACATGACAGAAGGCCTGTAAAGAAGGAAATTAATACCAGACAAATTATTCTGTTTTTACGACAAACGAAGCCGCTGAATCAGCGGCTTTTGTTTTTTGTAGGGCTAGGTTTGTTACCTGTTACAACTAATTCATTTTCAATTTTGTTCCTGCTTTGGCATTTGCTGAGTATACCAGTAATTGCCAACAAATACTTTTAGAATGCCTTACACCTCACTGGAACAATGCTTGCTCGATCTGGAAAAACAGGGTCAACTCATTCGCATAAAAGAAGAAGTAGATCCCTATTTAGAAATGGCAGCTATTCACTTAAGAGTTCATGAAATGGGCGGCCCGGCATTGCTTTTTGAAAACGTAAAAGGCAGTAAGTTCAGGGCAGCTTCAAATATTTTTGGAACACTTGAGCGTAGCAAATTCATTTTTCGTGAAACGCTAAACCAGGTACAGCAACTCGTACGGCTTCGCAACGATCCCATGAAAGCGCTGAAAAGCCCACTTAAAAATATGGGAGCAGCTATGGCAGGCATCAAAGCCTTACCCTTGAAAAATCCCTGGCAGAAACCTGTATTGCAACAGCAGATACAAATACAGGATTTACCCTTGATACAACACTGGCCCATGGATGGCGGTGCTTTTGTAACCCTGCCACAGGTGTATACAGAAGATGTAATGCAGCCCGGTATTATGAAAGCTAACCTGGGTATGTACCGCATTCAACTAACTGGCAATGATTATAAACTGAATGAAGAAATTGGCTTGCATTATCAATTGCACCGGGGCATTGGCGTACACCAAACAAAAGCAAATCAGAAAGGCGTTCTGCTGAAAGTAAGCTGTTTTGTAGGTGGGCCTCCCTCCCATTCCGTTGCGGCGGTGATGCCATTACCAGAAGGTATCAGTGAAATGACTTTTGCCGGTGTACTAGGTGGCAGACGTTTTCGATATAGTTATGTAGATGGATTTGCAGTGAGCACCGATGCTGATTTTGTAATTACCGGCGAAGTGCATCCCGGCGAAAACAAACCGGAAGGCCCGTTTGGCGATCACCTGGGTTATTATAGTTTGCGCCACAACTTCCCCCTGATGAAAGTGCACAAAGTGTTTGCCCGCAAAAATGCTATCTGGCCATTTACGGTAGTGGGCCGCCCCCCGCAAGAAGACACTTCATTTGGCCAACTGATTCACGAAATAACGGGTGATGCCATACCCACGGAAATACCGGGATTGAAAGAAGTACACGCTGTTGATGCGGCTGGTGTACACCCACTGCTGTTGGCTATTGGCAGCGAACGCTACACACCTTATGCTCAAACAAAGCAACCTGCTGAGATATTAACCATTGCCAACCGGGTGCTAGGTACTGGGCAACTGAGCCTGGCAAAATTTCTTTTCATTACCGCAGATGATACGGCCCAGTTACATGCTCACGATGTGCAGGCATTTTTTATTTACCTGTTTGAGCGGATTGATCTGAAACGGGATATTCATTTCTATACCCATACTACTATTGATACGCTTGACTACTCCGGCACTGGCCTCAACAGTGGTAGCAAAGTTGTGGTGGCTGCTTATGGCGAAAAGAAGCGAAACCTTTGCACAGAAGTTCCTTTGGTTTTAAAAAACTTACCTCACTTCGAAAATGCCTGCCTGGCAATACCTGGTGTAGTTACAATTACTACAAAAGCTTTTACTAGTTATGAAGTAGCAGCTAAAGAAATAAGTGAGCTCGATGAACAGTTAAACCCTAAGCTGGAAACACTGAGCGAAGTAGTGCTGATAGTGGTTTGTGATGAAGCTCAATTCACAGCGGCTACCTTGAACAACTTTGTCTGGGTCACTTTCACTCGCTGCAATCCCAGCCATGATATGTATGGAATAGCCCCATTTACTAAGTATAAACATTGGGGATGTAATGGGCCGTTGGTAGTTGATGCCCGTATAAAGCCACACCATGCTCCGCCACTGGTAAAAGACCCGGCAGTGGAAAAAAGGATTGATCGGCTATTTGCAAAGGGTGGCAGCCTGGCAGGTGTTGAAAAATTTTAAAACAAAAAAAGCATTCACCTATATGTGAATGCTTTTCAAAATGCTATGAAACAGGTTATTTGTGCATCTCTATTTTCTTTACGAAGTTAGATTTAGGCTGAGCACCTACTAACTTGTCTACTACCTGGCCATTTTTAATGAACAAGATAGCCGGTATGGAAGTAATGCCATACTCAAGGCTTACCTGTGGATTATTATCAACATTTACTTTACCAACTTTGATGTCGGAAGCATACTCTTTGCTCAGTTCTTCAATAACGGGTCCGATAGCACGGCAAGGGCCACACCATTCAGCCCAAAAGTCAACTACTGATAACTTATCACTTTCAAGCACATCGGTCTTGAAGTTTGTATCTGTGAATTCTAAAGCCATAATTTTAATTTTTAAAGTTTGTTTTAGTAATTAGGAACAAAATTAAGTCCAAAACGGTTGTATGCCCTTCTGACGTTTTCACATC